>DASTRO010000031.1:0-22694 GCA_035761165.1 Gemmatimonadaceae bacterium
CTGGCGCAGGAGCACGCGCCGCCCCCCGGCGGCGAGTCGTGGACCGTAGCGACGAAGCGCGCTCCCACCGAGGCCGAGCAGCGCGACCTGCGCTTCGCCTGGCGCGCGGTGGCGAGCGTCAAGTCCAACGCCATCCTCCTCGCGCGCGACGGGATGACGATCGGCATCGGCGCCGGGCAGATGTCGCGCGTGGACGCGTCGTTCCTCGCCGCCCACAAGGCGGCCCAGGCGGGCCACACGACGCAGGGCGCGGCGCTGGCCTCGGACGCCTTCTTCCCCTTCCGCGACGGCGTGGACCAGGCGGCCGGCGCCGGCGTCACGGCCATCGTGCAGCCCGGCGGCTCGGTGCGCGACGCCGAGGTGATCGCGGCCGCCGACGAGCACGGGATGGCGATGGTGTTCACCGGGCGGCGGCTCTTCCGGCACTGAGCGACGGGTGGCACGTGGCACGGAACGGGTGGTAAGCGGACAGCGGCAAGAGGCGCTCGAGCAGTCTCCTGCGCCGTGCGACTCGTCCCTCTCCACTTGCCCGTTCCGACTTGCCGCTCTTCCGGCCGCGCGGTCATCTTTCTCGCTTGCCCTCCCGCCGGCCCGGCGGGGCGTGCCGCATTCCCTCGATGGCTAGCATGGCGACCACCACCCTGCCCGCGCGCGAGCTCGACACCCGGCCCTCATACCTGGCCGCCGGGATCGCCGCCGCGCTCGTCCTCCTGCTCTACCTCGTCACCCTCGGGCCGTCCACGGCCATGTGGGACACGAGCGAGTACATCGCCGCGGCCTACGTGCTGGGCATCCCGCACCCGCCGGGCAACCCGTTCTTCGTGCTCATCGGCCGCGTCTTCTCGATCCTGCCGATCGCGCCCAACGTCGCCATGCGCATCAACATCCTGGCCGCGCTCTCGAGCGCGATCTCGGCCGGGATGTGGTTCCTCATCACCGAGCGGGTGCTCGTCGGCTGGCTCCCGGCGCGCTGGCAGCGCCTGGTGGGCGGCTCGCTGGCCGCGCTCATCGGCGCGACGGCGTTCACCGTCTGGAGCCAGTCGGTAGTGAACGAGAAGGTCTACACCGTCTCGCTGGTCTTCTTCGCCATCGTCGCCTGGCTCACCGTGCGCTGGGCGGACGATCCCGAGGGGAGCAAGGCCGACAAGCTGCTCGTCCTCATCGCCTACCTGCTCGGCCTGGGCTACTCCAACCACCCGGCCGGCTTCCTCGTCGGCCCGGCGGTGGCCGCGGCGGTGCTCATCCGCCGGCCGCAGACGCTGCTCCGCTGGCGGCTCCTCCTCGCCTGCGTCGGCGCGCTGGTGCTGGGGATGACGCCCTTCGCCATGCAGCCCATCCGCGCCGCCTACAACCCGCCCATCAACGAGGGAGCGCCCACCGCCTGCCGTCACGGCCTCGAGCTCGACTGCACGTTCAGCCGGGGGACGTGGGAGGCGTTCAAGTACAACTTCAACCGCGAGCAGTACGGCAAGCCGCCCCTCACCGCGCGCCAGGCACCGTTCACGGCGCAGGTGGGCATGTGGTGGCTGTACTTCAAGTGGCAGTGGCTGCGCGACGCGGCCGCCGAGCATCCCGCGTGGCAGAACGCGCTGGCCGTGCTCTTCCTCTTCCTCGGCGGCTTCGGCGGCTACGTCCACTGGAAGCGCGACCGGCGGAGCTTCTGGTTCTTCGGGCCGCTCGTCTTCACGGTGACGGTCGCGCTCATCTTCTACATGAACTTCAAGTACGGCGCCTCGCAGGCGCCGCACCTGGGCGACACCGTGCCACGCGAGGTCCGTGACCGCGACTACTTCTACCTGTGGAGCTTCTCGGCCTGGAGCGTCTGGGCCGCGCTCGGGCTCGTCTTCGTGTGGGAGAGCGTGGCCGCCCTCTTCCGCCGGGAGCGGGTGAAGCTGGGCACCCAGACGGTGGAGCTGCCGACCGCGCGGAGCTGGCTCAGCGCCTCGCCGGTGCTGCTCCTGGCCTTCATCCCGCTGGCCGGCAACTGGACCGCGGCCAGCAAGGCGGGGGACACGACGACGCGCGACTTCGCCCACGACCTGCTGAACTCCGTCGAGCCGTACGGCATCCTCGTCACCGTCGGCGACAACGACACCTTCCCGCTCTGGTACGCGCAGGAGGTGGAGGGGATCCGCCGCGACGTCACCGTCGCCAACACGTCGCTCCTCAACACCGACTGGTACGCGCGGCAGCTGATCCGCCGCCCGGTGTACGAGTACGACGCGGCGAAGGGACCGGCCGTCTACCGCGGAAAGACGTGGCCCAAGCCCACGGAGCCGATCGTCTCCTGGACGATGGAGGAGACGGACGCGCTGCCGCTCTTCCAGCAGCTCACGCAGCCGGCCAGCTTCGAGGTGCCGGGCACGGAGATCCAGGCCACGCTGCAGCCGCAGATCCTCGAGCGCGCCGACATGCTCGTGCTGAAGATGATGCAGGACAACCCGGACCGTCCGATCTACTTCAGCAACACGGCCGTCGGCTATCCGGCCAAGCTCGGCGTCGAGCGCTACATGCTGACGCAGGGGCTGGCGCGCAAGCTCCTGCCGTCCGTGCCGACGGTGAGCCCCGATACGATCGTCGTGCCGGGTCGCGGCATGTACGACGTGCAGCGCAGCCGCGCCCTGTGGGAGCAGGTCTTCGTCGGTGACGACGCGCTGATCGAGAAGGGGAACTGGATCGACCGCCCGAGCGTCGGCATCCCGTACCTGTACGTGGACGCCGGGCTGACGCTGGCCGAGGCGCTCAACTACCAGGGCGACACGACCGACGCGCAGCGCATCTACCAGCGGGCGTACGCGGTGGCGCGGGCCACCGGCATCGTGAGCGAGTTCGCCATCCCGCAGGCGCTGCCGCCCGCCGAGCCGGCGATCCCGGTGGCGCCGGTCGCGCCCGCCGACAGCACGGCCGGCGCTCCCGCCCCGACGTCGCCGCCGCCACGGTAGCGCGGCGGCCCCGGCCCATGAACGACGGAGGGGCAGCATCGCCGCGGCGATGCTGCCCCTCCGTCGTTCCGTCGCGCGTTCGGGCACGAGCGGCCGCCCGGCAGCCGCCCCGGCGTCAGGCAGCCTCAGCGCTGGACGCGGCCGCTCCCCTCCCCCTTCATCAGCGCCTCCACCTCGGGCACGGTGACGCGGTTGAAGTCGCCGAGGATCGAGTGCTTCAGGCACGATGCGGCGGTGGCGAACTCCAGCGCCTTCTGGTCGTCGTCCGGGTAGGTGACGAGGCCGTAGATCAGCCCCCCCGCAAAGGAGTCGCCGCCACCCACGCGGTCCACGATGTCGGTGATCTCGTACTTCCGGCTCGTCAGGAACTCCCGGCCGTTGTGCAGCACCGCGCTCCAGCCGTTGCGGTCGGCGCTGTGGCTCTCGCGCAGCGTGATGACCTGCTTCTCCAGGTTGGGGAACTCGGCGAGCACGCGCTCGGCGATCACGCGGTAGCGGTCCGTCTCCAGGCTGCCGGCGTGTACGTCCACCTCCACGTTCACGCCGAGCGCGAGCTGGCAGTCCTCCTCGTTGGCGATGCCGACGTGCACCTGCTTCACCAGCTCGCGCATCACCTCTGGCGCCTTCTTCCCGTACTTCCAGAGGTTCTTGCGGAAGTTGTAGTCGCAGGAGACGGTGACGCCCTTGGCGCGCGCGGCGGTGGCCGCCTCGAGCGCCAGGTCGGCCGCCGACTGGCTGATGGCCGGGGTGACGCCGCTGACGTGGAACCAGCGCGCGCCGTCGAAGATCGCGTCCCAGTCGAAGTCGCCGGGCCTCGCCGTGCTGATGGCCGAGCCGGCGCGGTCGTAGGTGACCTTGGAGGGGCGCTGGTTGGCGCCGGTCTCCAGGAAGTAGATGCCGAGCCGGTCGCCCTGGCGCCGGATGGCGCCGGTGTCCACGCCCCAGCGCCGCAGCTCGCCCAGGCAGGCGTCGCCGACGTTGTTCCTCGGGAGCGCCGTGACGAAGGTGGCGGGCAGGCCGTAGTTGGCCAGCGACACCGCCACGTTCGCCTCCGCCCCGCCGAACGTCGCCTCCAGCTGCGGGCTCTGGAAGAGCCGCTCCACCCCCGGCGACTTGAGCCGGAGCATCACCTCGCCGAACGTCACCACCCTGTTCATGCCGCGCGTGCCTCCATCAATGCGTGGACGGTCTCCGTCGCCGTGCGTGCCGCGTCGCGGATGCGGTCGAACTGCCGGGCCGCGATCCAGTCGGCCGGCGCCATCCACGAGCCGCCGCAGGCGACGACCTGCTCGAGGGCGAGATAGGCGCCGAGGTTGGCCGCGCTGATCCCACCCGTGGGAATGAACTGCACCGCGCCGTAGGGCGCGGCGATGGCCTTGAGGAAGGGCACGCCTCCCGCCGGCTCGGCGGGGAAGAACTTCAGCGTGCGCAGCCCCTTCGCGAGCGCCGCCTCGATCTCGGTGGGCGTGCAGACGCCGGGAAACACCGGAATGCCCCGTTCCAGGCAGTGGTCGACGACCGCCGGGCTGAAGCCGGGGGCGACCACGAACTGCGCACCGGCGTCGCGCGCCTCGTCGGCCTGGCGCGGCGTGAGCACCGTCCCGGCGCCGGCGAGCAGCGTCGGCAGCTCCGCGGTGATGCGGCGCAGCGCCTCCCCCGCCCGCGCGGTGCGGAAGGTGATCTCGACGCACGACAGGCCGCCCTCGGCGAGGGCGCGGGCGAGGGGCACGGCATCGTCCGGGTCGTCGATGACGATCACCGGCACCACCTTCACCTGGCGGAGCCGCGACAGGGCGTCGTCGGCGAGCGGGGGCGCGTCGGTCATCGCGCGGTGTCGGTCGACCGGGGTGCGGAGCGCGCCGACGCGGCGGGCGCCGGGAGGCGGTCCAGCCGGTACGTCTCGCGCGCCAGGTCGTAGGCCAGGGCGCGCGCCAGCTCGCGCGCCTCCGCCTCGCCGATCACGTGGCGGGCGACGAGGCCGGCCAGGTAGTTGGCGTCCATGCGCCGCGCCACGTCGTGGCGCGCCGGGATGGAGCAGAAGGCGCGCGTGTCGTCGTTGAAGCCGGCCGTGTTGTAGAAGCCCGCCGTCTCGGTGGTGCGCTCGCGGAAGCGGCGCATCCCCTCGAGCGAGTCGTGGAACCACCAGGGCGGGCCGAGTCGCACGGCGGGGTAGTGCCCCGCCAGCGGCGCCAGCTCGCGCGCGTAGGTGCTCTCGTCCAGGGTGAAGAGCACGAGCGTGAGCCGCGGGTCGTTGCCGTGCGCGTTGAGGAGCGCGTGCAGGTTGCGCGTGTACTCGGTGGCCAGCGGGATGTCGGCGCCCCGGTCCGGCCCGAAGCGCGCGAAGAGCGGGGCGTTGTGGTTGCGCAGCGCGCCGGCGTGCAGCTGCATCACCAGCCCGTCCTCGCAGGAGAGCCGCGCCATCTCGACCAGCAGGTGCGCCTCGAAGCGCCGCTGGTCGGCCGCGGTCGCCTCGCCCGCCAGGGCGCGGCGGAAGATCGCGTCCAGCTCGATCCGGTCGAGCCGGGTCGTGTAGGGCTCCTCGACGCCGTGGTCGGTGGCCGTCGCGCCCATGGCGCGGAAGTGGAGCCGGCGGTCGACGAGCGCGCGGAGGAAGTCGTCGTAGTCGCGCACGGCGATCCCGCTCGCCCGCTCCAGCGCCGCCACCTCGTCGCGCCACAGCGGCGCGGCCACCTGGAAGAGCGCATCCGGGCGGAAGGTGGGGAGCACCACGCCGTGCCAGCCGGAGTCGCGGATGGCCCGGTGCCACTCGAGCGCGTCGGTGGCGCGGTCGGTGGTGGCCAGGACCTCGATGTTGAAGCGCTCGTAGAGGGCGCGCGGGCGGAACTCCGGCGAGGCGAGCTTCTCGGCGATCTCGTCGTAGATGCGCTGTGCGGTGTCGCCGGAGAGCCGCTGTCGCACACCGAACACCTCGCCCAGCTCGTGATCGAGCCAGACGCCGCTGGGCGTGCCCCGGAAGAGGTGGTAGTGCTCGCCGAAGCGCTGCCAGACGCGCCGCGGGTCCCGCTCCACGCTCGTGCCGTCGCGCGTCGGGATGCCGAGCGCCTCGAGCGGCACGCCGCGCGAGTAGAGCATGCGCAGCACGTAGTGGTCCGGCGTGACGATGAGCGCCGTCGGCTCCGGGAAGGGCTCGTCGGTGGCGAGCAACCGCGGGTCCACGTGCCCGTGCGGGCAGACGAGCGGCAGGGTGCGCGTCTGCTCGTGGAGCGCGCGGGCGATCCGGCGGACCGTCGGGTCGGGATCGAAGAAGCGGTCCGGATGCAGGCGGAGCACGCCGTCGCGCGATGGAAAGCGCCGGGCGACGTGTCCGTCCTGGGCGTCTGGCAGCATGGGGATCGGGACCGTCGGTCGGCGCGGCGGGCCGGCGGCGGCGGGGTACGAGGGGCGGGGGCCGCGGACCATCCGGTGCTTGCCAGGACGGGGGGCGCGGCTAAATGTTCTGACTCCGAACAAAAGTGACGCGGCTGTCAGTCTATGCCGCCCGGGCCCGGCGCGCAATTCTCCGGTGCCCTGGCCCGCCCTGCCCGGCTGCCCGTCCCGACCGCGCCACCCCGGAGCCCGGCCGTTGAGGAAGATCGACACCCGCAGCTTCGTCCGCGCCACGCGCTCCACGCCGCGCGCCATCAACCGCCAGATCGTCCTCAACCTGGTGCGCGACCACCAGCCCATCTCGCGCGCCGAGCTCGCGCGGCGCATGAAGGTGGGGCGCGGCCTCGTCACCTCGCTCGTCGGCGAGCTGCTCGACGAGGGCGCGATCTACGAGGGTCCCACGGCCGACGCCCCGCGCGGCCGCCGGCCGACGATGCTCTTCGTGCGCACGCACGACCGCCTCGTCGTCGCCATCGACGTCCGCTTCAGCCTCACCTACGTGATGCTCGGCGACCTCGGCGGCACGCGCATCGCCCTCGAGAGCTTCCCGACCATCACCGACCCGGCGACGCTGGTGAGCGAGCTGGCGGCGCGCGTGCGCCGGTTGCTCGCGGAGCACGGCGCACGCGGCACCTGCGAGGGGATCGGCCTCGTCATGCCCGGCATGGTGGACCAGCGCAACGGCCGCGTGCTGAATGCGCCGCAGCTCGGCTGGCGCGACGTGGACGTGCGCGACCCGCTGGCCACGGCCACCGGGCTGCCGGTGTCGATCGAGAGCGCCTCCATCGCCTGCGCGCTGGCCCAGCTCTGGCTCGGCGACGGCGGCAGCGAGCGCGTCGGCGAGCGGCCCGGCGACTTCGTCTACGTCACGGTCTCCGACGGCGTGGGCGCCGCGATCGTCGTCGACGGCGAGGTGGTGCGCGGCGCGTCGCACACGGCCGGCGAGTTCGGTCACGTGCCGCTCGCGCTCGATGGACCACGCTGCCTCTGCGGCGCGCGCGGCTGCCTGGAGGCGTACACCTCCAACCTGGCGACGCTGTCGCGCTTTCTCGGCCGGGAGCCGTCGGCCGCCACCAGCCGATCGCTGCGGCGCGGGGCCGGTCCCACCATCGAGGACGTCATCGTCCGTGCGGGCGCGGGCGACGCGGCGGCGCAGCGCGCGGTGGACGAGACGGCGCGCTGCCTGGGCGTCGGGCTGGCGATCATGGTCAACGCGCTCAACCCGGCACGCATCTACGTGGGCGGCGAGATCACCGGGCTGTGGGACCGGATCGCGCCGACCATCCGGGCGGCCGTCGCCGAGCGCGCGCTGACCGCGGCCGCGGCCGCGACGCCGATCGTCCCCGAGCCGGGCGATGGCCACCCGCGGCTGCGCGGCGCGATGGCGCTGGTGGCCGCGCCGCAGTTCGCCGCGCCGCGCCTGGCCTGACCTGGCGGCCGGCGGCCCGCCGGCCGGCCGCCGCGGCGCTCACTCCGCCGGGGATGCGGGACGCGCCGCCGACGTCGGAACGGCCGGCGCCTCGCCCGCCAGCTGGACGAGCACGCGGTCCACGCGCCGTCCGTCCATGTCCATCACCTCGAAGCGGAAGCCGCCCACGGTGACGGACTCCCCCTCCGCGGGCACCCGCCCCAGTCGCTCCAGCAGCAGCCCGCCCACGGTCCGGCTGCCGCGCTCCGCGCCGAGCGGCAGCACCTTCCGGCCCAGCACGTCCTCGAGCGTCTCGAGTGGGACGGTGCCGTCGACGAGCCACGAGCCGTCGTCCCGCCGAACGAGGTCGCTCGCCCGCGGGCCGGCCAGCCCCGGCACGTCCGCCACCAGGTCGCCGAGTATGTCGTTCAGCGAGACCACGCCCAACACCGACCCGAACTCACCGAGTGCGACCGCCAGGTGCACCTCGGACTGGCGGAAGCGCTGCAGCAGCTGCAGCAGCGGCATGGTCGCGGGGACGAACAGGGGTTCACGGAGGAGCGGCGCGAGCGCCACCGGGCCGCCACCGAGGCACTGCAGCAGCAGGTCGCTGGCCCGCACCACGCCACGCACGTCGTCCACGCCCCCGTCACAGACCAGGAGGTGCGAGTGGCGCGAGCGCGCCAGCACGTCACGGATCTCCGTGGCCGCGGCGCCCGCGCCGACCCAGTCGATGTCCGGCCGCGGCGTCATCACGGCGCCCACCTGCCGGTCGCCGAGATAGAAGACGCGCTCCAGGATGTCCTCCTCGGTCTCGTGCACGACGCCGGCGCGGGCCCCCTGTGCGATGAGCGCGCGGATGTCCTCCTCCGTCACGTCGGTGCCGTGCTCCCCGCGAATCCCGAACAGCCGCGCGACGGCGTCGGTCGACGCGCTGAGCACGGCGACGAGCGGCCGCGCCACCCGCGACAGCTGCTGCATGGGCCGGGCAACGCGGCCGGCGACCCGCTCCGGATCGGCCAGGGCGATGCGCTTGGGCACCAGCTCCCCGATGACGAGCGAGAGATAGGTGATCACGCCGACGACGAGCGCGAGCGCGAAGCCGTCGGCGTACGGCGCGAGCCAGCCGACGCGGGCGAGCGGGGCGGCGAGACGGGCGGCCAGTCGTGCCCCGCCGAACGCGCCGGCGAGAATGCCGACGAGCGAGATGCCGATCTGTACGGCGGCCAGGAACTCGGTCGGCTGCTCCTTCAGCGCCGCCGCCGCGGCCGCCCGGGGGTCACCCTGCTCGGCCCGCCGGGCCAGCCGCCCGCGCCGGGCCGTGACGACCGCGATCTCCGACATGGCGAGGACGCCGTTGGCGACGAGGAGCGCGAGGATGGCGACGATCTCGAGGGCGATGCGCATGGCCGGGCTCTGCTGGTGGAACGCGCAGCATGGCCGCCGCGGTGATCGCGGCGGTCCGACGGCGGGGACAGCGGCGGCGACGCATCTCGCGGCGCACGTCTGAACGATCGGTGCGCTGACGGCGCCAGAGAACCCCGCCACGCGCGGGGGCGGTCCGCGCCGCCGGTCCCGCTCGCGGTGGCGGCGTTGCGGGGGTGCGGCGATTGGACGATCTTTCGGTCGCCTGGAGGGTTGGCAGAATGGCTATTGCAGCGGTCTTGAAAACCGCCGTCCGCAAGGACTTCCGGGTTCGAGTCCCGGGCCCTCCGCTGGCTCGACCCCCTCATCCGAGCGACGCGCCGCCCCTGCCTCACCGGGGCGGCGCGTTTCGGCTTCCGTCACGTGCGACGTTGCGTGATCAGCCCGCCGCGGGGCCACCCGACGGGCCGTCCGGAGGCGGGGCGGGCGTGGTCGAGGAGGGCGGCAGCGTCGGCGACGAGCGCGGCACCGTCGTCGAGCCCGGCGGCGGGGCGGGTGGCACCGGCACCTCCGTCGGCAGTGGGCGCGCGGGCATCGACCGCGGCGGGACCGACTCCACCGGGGCCGGCACCGGCACGGCCGGGGCGTCGGGCGGCAGGGCCGGCGTGACGGCCGTATCCAGCGGCAGCGGCGTGGTGAGGGGCGTCGCGCTCAGCGTGTCCACGGCATACGCGCTGTCCAGCGCCACGTCGCCTGCGGCAGCGGCCGAGTCGAGCCAGGCGACCGAGTCGGTCATGTCATCGGACGGCTCGGACTCGTAGGTCGCCAGGTAGCGGGGCGGCCGCTCCACGTAGCGCGCCAGGACGTCGGCGTGCTGCTCGACGAACCGGGAGTTGCGCGCCGCCAGGCGGCGCAGCGTGCGAGGGCTCCCCGGATCGGTAGCGAGCAGCGCCTGGTGCAGCGCCAGCCCCGTGAGCACGAACTCGTAGGGCGTGGTCCCCGCCTCGTCCAGCGTCTCGCGCACGCCGGGCACGGCGGCCAGGTGCGCGGCGGCGCCCTCGATCGGGTCGTCGCCGCGCCGCAGCCCCAGCCGGTCGGCCAGCTGCCGGGCGACCTCCGGGTCGTCCTCCGCCAGCGCGTCGAGTGCCTCGTCCGCCTCGAACCATCGCTCCACGTTGTCGAGCGTGAGCGCGTGGTCGGCCACCCGCCGCGCGCTCGCGCCGCTCGTCACCATCGCGTCGGCCAGCGCGCTGTCGCTCGCCGGCGCCGCGAGCTCCGCCGTGTCCGCCGGCGTTCGATCGCCGCACGCCAGCAGCACGACCAGACCGGCCACCAGTGCCGCCCAGCGCGGCGCCCGGTACTGCCCCCTCCCCCGCCCCAGCTTCGTCGACGCTCCTGCCATGCCCGGGTCCCGGCGCAACTTTCGGGCGCATCCGGCCGGTGGCCGCCCCGGCCGCGCGCCGCGCATGCGTCCCGCGGGGGGCGGATCGGGTCACGTCGCCGCCGGCGTTCGCGCGCGCATTCGCCGCCCGGCCGGCATCGTGGCCCGCATCGTGCACTGGTGCTCGGGCGTCTCCTCTCACCGCGCGGAGTTGGGGAGCTCCGACGGTGGAACGACCCAAGGGGAGACAGGAGAGAGTGGAGCGGAACGCTGGATGGGGTATCGGTGGCGACACCGGTGCCCCATCCAGCGTTCCGGCCCTCCGCACGCCCGGCCGGTACGTCGCGAGTCGGGCGTGGGACGTCGTCACCGCCACGCGGCGCCGAGCCGGCCCATCAGCTGGCCGAAGATCTCGACCGCCTCCCACAGGTTCTGCAGCCGCAGGTTCTCGTTCGCGGCGTGCTGGTTGTTGTCGGCGTTCACCGTCGGCAGCACCACCAGCGGGACGTGCAGGGCGTCCTCGAAGTGCGCCAGCGGCAGCGAGCCGCCCAGGATCGGCAGGCGCACCACCGGGCCGTCCACCGCCTCGCCCACCACCTGCGCCACGGCACGCGCCACCGGCAGCGCGAGGTCGGTGCGCACGCCCCGGTAGCCCTCCCCCCAGTCCAGCCGTGCCACGCGCGCGTGGGCGCGCCGCACCTCGGCGCTCGGCTCCTCGTGCACCACGTGCCAGCCGCGGGCGCGCAGGTGTGCCTCCACCGCGTGCCGTACGCCGTCCGGCGTCTGCGCGGGAACGAGGCGAAAGTCGAGCGCCGCGGTCGCGGTGGCGGGAATGGCGTTCGCCGTCTGCGCGCCCACCCCGCCGGCCCGCAGCCCGGTGACGTTCATCGCCGGCGCGAGCAGCAGGGCCGGCAGTCGCTCGCCGCCCCCTTCGGTGCGGCCGAGCGCCAGCGACGCGGCCAGCTCCGCCTCGGTGTTGGGCATCGCGGCCACCGCGGCGCGATCGGCGTCGGTGGGCGCGCGCACGCTGTCGGCGAAGCCGGGGATCGTCACGCGACCCTCGTCGTCGCGCATCGAGGCGAGCAGGCGCGCCAGCATGGCCGCGGGGTTGGGCGCCCAGTTGCCGTAGTGGCCGCTGTGCAGCGGCCGCGCCGGCCCGTACACGGTGAGCTGCGCGCCCAACACGCCGCGCGCGCCGTAGACCACCTGCATCGCGCCGCTCGCGTGGCGCGGCCCGTCGGCGAACAGCCACACGTCGGCGGCGAGCAGCGCGGCGTTGCGGGCGAGCACCTCCTGCAGGTGCTCGGAGCCCGCCTCCTCCTCGCCCTCGAAGAAGAACTTCAGGTTGACGCCGGGCGCACGGCCGCTCGCGCGCAGTGCGTCGAGCGCCGTCAGCATGGCGACGATCGGCCCCTTGTCGTCGCTGGCCGAGCGGGCGTAGAGGCGCGCCGCGGCGGGCGGGCGGGCGCCCGCCGGCGGGAGCGGGATCACGCGGCCGCCGGAGTCGAGCGGCGCGTCGCGCAGCGTCGGGGTCCAGGCCGGCGTGGCCCACTGTTCGGGGATCACCGGCTGGCCGTCGTAGTGCGCGTAGAGCATCACGGTGCGGCGCGCACCCGGCACGCGCAGCTCGCCGTAGACCGCGGGCGAGGCGCCGGACGGGCCGGGGAGGACACGCGACTCGATGCCACGTCGCGCGAGCATCGCGCGCAGCGCCTCGACGTTGCGGGCGATGCCGGCCGTGTCGGCGGCGACGTTGGGGATGGCGAGGAAGTCGGCCAGTTCGCGCAGGATCTCCGCCTCGTGCCGCTCGCGGTACGCGCGCAGGGCGGCGTGCAGCGCGGCGGCGCTGTCGTCCGTGGCGCTGGTGGCGGGTGGCGCGTGCACGCGGTCCGGCTCGCCGGACTGGAGGGGCGCACCGCGCGCGGCGGGCGCGACGAGGAGCGAGGCGGCGACGGCGAGCGGCAGCGCCAGTGCGGCGGCGGGACGGGTGGAGATCGGCATCGGGGCGGAGGTGGGGACGCGTCCGAGATAGCGGCGCGCGCGCGCGCGTGCCAGTGGCCGCGGCGGCGCGGCACGGGCGTTGCCGCCTCGCTCCTCGTTCGGCCGGCCCCGGCGGCGTCCCTGCCGCCGGCCCGGCCGCGAGCCCGGGAGAGCGCATGACCGACGAACGCAGAGAGGACGCGGCGCACCCGCCGCGCCAGACCACGGGCGGCACCGAGCGACGTGCCACCGAGACCGAGCGCGAGGGGATGGACCTGCTCGGCCGCTCCAGCGTGCGCGACGGTGCCATCCCCGGCGTGAGCGACGAGAGCGCCCGCCGCGATCAGCGCGTCGAGGCGGACCCGGAGCGCATCGCCGGCGGTCCGCGCCGCAGCCCGCCCTTGCGCGAGCACGCCGGGAGCGAGGACGGCGGGTTGGGCGCGAGCGGCGGAGCCGCCGGCGGCGCCGACCCCGGCGAACCCGCCCGCCCCACCGACTGACGTCGCCCCGTGGCGCTGGGAACCCGGAATCCGGTGCCGGGTGCCTGGTGCCCGCCGTTCGGTTGACCCTCCCTCGCCGCCTGGCTATCTTTTCTCCAGACGGACGTCCGGCGGCGCCGGCGTCCGTCGCGTCGTGCAGGCGGTCGTCGCGGCCTGCCCGCGCCAGGGAGAGATGGCCGAGAGGCTGAAGGCACCGGTTTGCTAAACCGGCATACGGGGTCAACCTGTATCGAGGGTTCGAATCCCTCTCTCTCCGTTCTCAACCGCACAGGGACCAGGGACGCAGGGACCAGGGACCAGGTAGTGCATCGGGAGGCTTCTCCCCGCACCCTCTGGTCCCGGCCTCCCTGGTCCCTGGTCCCTTTTCGATCCGTCGCATGACCGCACACCAGATCCGGCCCCGTCTCCGCTTCGCGCCCTCGCCCACCGGCTACCTGCACGTCGGTGGCGCGCGCACGGCGCTCTTCAACTGGCTTTACGCCAAGCACTACGGCGGCGAGTTCCTGCTCCGCATCGAGGACACCGACAAGGCGCGCAGCACCGAGGAGAGCACGCGCGCCATCTTCGACGGGCTGCAGTGGCTGGGGCTGAACTGGGACGAGGAGGTCGTCTATCAGGGGGCGAACCTGGCGCGCCACCAGGCCGACGCGCGCACGCTCCTGGAGCGTGGCGCCGTCTACCGCTGCTTCTGCACGCCGGCCGAGCTGGAGGAGCGCCGGCGCGAGGCGGAGGCGCGCCGCGAGGCCTTCAAGTACGACCGCCGTTGTGACCGACTCGAGCCGACCGAGGTCGATCGCCGCGTGGCCGCGGGCGAGCCGCACGTGCTCCGCTTCCGTGTCCCCGAGGGCACCACCGCCTGGGACGACATCGTGCACGACCGGATCGCCTTCCCGAACAAGGACATCGAGGACTTCGTCATCCTCCGCTCCGACGGCACGCCCATCTACAACATGGCCGTCGTGTCGGACGACATCGCCATGCGCGTGACGCTGGTGATGCGCGGCGACGACCACATCTCGAACACGCCGAAGCAGATCATGCTCTACGAGGCGCTCGGCGCGCCGCTGCCGCGCTTCGGCCACCTGCCGATGATCCATGGCACCGACGGCAAGAAGCTGAGCAAGCGCCACGGCGCCACCGCGGTGGGTGACTACCAGCACCTCGGCATCCTGCCGTCGGCGATGCTCAACTTCCTCGCCCTGCTCGGCTGGTCACCGGGCGGGGACCGCGAGGTGATGACGGTGCCGGAGATGATCGAGCTCTTCTCCGAGGAGGGGCTGCTCCGGAAGGCGTCCATCTTCGACCCGAAGAAGCTGGAGTGGATGAACGGCCAGCATCTCAGCCTGCTCGCCATCGAGGAGGTGGAGGCGCGCGTGATCCCGGCCTTCGAGCAGGCGGGGCTGGCCACGGCGGCCGAGCTGCAGGAGCGGCGCGTGTGGTTCCGCTCGCTGCTCGACCTGCTCCGCGTGCGCGCGCGCACCGTGGACGACCTCGTGCGGCAGGCCGAGCCGTACTTCCGCGACGAGATCGAGTACGATCCCGAGGCAGTGGCCAAGCAGTGGAAGGACGGGGCCGTCACGGCCGAGCTGCTGCGGGCGACCCGGGAGCGGCTCGCGACGCTCGAGACGTGGGACGCGGCGGCGATGGAGGCGGCGCTGCGCGAGCTGGCGGCGTCGCGCGGGGTGGCCGCCGGGAAGATCTTCCAGCCGCTGCGGGTGGCGTTGACCGGGCTGACCGTGAGCCCGGGGATCTTCGACGTGCTCGTCGCGCTCGGCCGCGAGCGCTCGCTGGCCCGCATCGCGGCGGCCGAGCACTACCTGGCGGAGCACGTGTAAACTTCTTTCGTCACGCCGGGAGGGCCGCGGGTCGCGGCTTGACCAGCCCTTCCGGCGGGGCAACATTGGCTGCCAGAGTCTCCCGCGGGGCGGCGGTCTCGCCGCGGGCTCCAGCGGGGAGGGCCGACGAAGGTCCGCCGAGCGCTGCCGGTAGACTGCTGGTCATGTCTTCGCACCGGTGCTGCGCGCCGGTGCGCCTTCACGAGAGGACGCGATGACGCAACCCCTCACGGCCATGGAGCGCCGGGTCTACGAGTACCTGCTCGACTTCACGGCAGAGAACACGTTCCAGCCGAGCATTCGCGAGATCGGCAAGCGCTTCCGGATCAAGTCCACCAAGACGGTCTCCGACATCCTGCAGGCGCTCGCCGCCAAGGGCTACATCGAGCGCGACGCGTCCCGGTCGCGCGGTGTGCGGCTGCTCGGCTTCGCCGGCGCGACGCGCACGATGCCGGTGCCCTTCTACGGCCGCATCCATGCCGGCGAGCCCGCCCTCGTGCCGGAGTACCGCGAGGGCTTCATCACCATGGACCGGCGCTTCGTGCCGAGCGAGCGCGCCTTCTTCCTGCGCGTCGTGGGCGACTCCATGGTCGGCGCCGGCATCCACGACGGCGACCTCGTGGTGGTGAATCCCGAGGCGCGGGTGCAGAACGGCGACATCGTGGCCGCCCGCCTCGGCGATGGCGCGATGATCAAGCGCTACAAGGCCGAGGGCGACCGGGTGACGCTGCGCGCCGAGAACCCGGAGGAGCCGGACTACGTCGTCACGCCGGCCGACGACTTCGCCGTCCTCGGCGTGGTCTGCGGCATCTTCCGCCCCTTCTTCGACCGCGGGGCGGTTCCCTCCGAGCCGATCGAGATCGTCACGATCTGAGCCCCGCCCCGGCGCGGCGGCTCAGCGCGTCGGGGGCGGCGAGGTGGGCACGGCACCCGCCGCGGGCAGCTCGGCGCCGCCACGCGCGGCGCGACGCGTGCGACGCTCGCTGCGCTCGCGCTCCTTCCGCTCGCGGATGCTCCGCACGATGTCGTCGAAGTCCTCGTCGGCCGCGCGCCGGAGCCCCTGCTCGCGGCTCTCGCGCATCATGCCGCCGATGCGCCGATCGCGGTCGATCTGCGTCGGGTTCGCCTGCTGGTTGAGCGGCAGGAAGCCGAGGATCGCCGTGGGGAGCGAGAACCTGCCGAGGTGGATGTAGCGCTGGTCGATGCCGTAGGTGCGGCCGTTGCGCTCGAAGGTCCAGTCGCCGGGCGCGCGCTGCGCCGCCACCGCGGCGATGGAGTCCCGCACGGCCGCGAAATCGCTGGCGATCAGGCTGTCCAGCTTCTCGGCCACCCCCACCGGGTGCGCGTAGGGCGACTCGGGGCGCTGCCAGACGATGGGGCCGGTATAGGTGGGCCGGAGCCCTGCCGCCGGACCCGTGAGCTCGCCGACGCCGCTGCCCTGCCCGCCGCCGCGCCCGGCGGTCGGCGCGCCGGCCGACGTCGGCGCCGGCGCGACGAGGCGCGAGGGCGCGGGGCGCGCCCCCCGCGCGCGCGGCCGCCCGTCGCCGCCCCCTTCCGGCTCCGGTGCCGCCGTGCGCGCCGGGGGCGTGGCCACGTACGTCACGCGCTCCGTCGCGGACGCGTCGTCGTCGTGGCGGAAGAAGCTCACGAACGGCTGCGGGATCTGCAGCGCCTGCGCGATCACGACCGCGAGGCCGCCGTGCAGCAGCAGCGAGACGAGCGTCGCGGCGGGCGACCGCCGTCGCCCGTCGTCGCCCGCGCGCCGGCGCCGGATCCCACGCGATTCAGCCACGCGCCCTCACGTCGCCCGCCGGACGGGATTGCTCACGCGACTCACGCCCATGATCTCCACCTCCACGCGATCACCCTCGTGCAGTGGACCGACGCCGGCCGGCGTCCCGGTCGCGACCACGTCGCCCGGCTCCAGCGTCATGATGCGCGAGATGTAGGCCAGCAGGAAGGGGATCGGGAACACCATGTCGGCGCTGTTGCCGACCTGGCGATCCTCCCCGTTCACGCGGCCCACGACGGTGAGCGCATCCAGGTCGGGCACGCTGTCGCCCGGGGCGCCGATCGGGCAGAAGGTGTCGAACCCCTTGGCGCGCGTCCACTGCGAATCGCGCCGCTGGAGGTCACGGGCGGTGACGTCGTTGAGCGCGACCAGCGCCCGCACGGCGCTGCGCGCCTCGTCCTCGCCGGCGCGGCGCAGCCGCGCGCCGATGACCACGCCGATCTCCGCCTCGTGCTCCACCTGCGTGGAGGCGGTCGGCAGCACGATGGCCTCGCCGTCGCCGATCACGCTCGACGGCGGCTTGAGGAAGAGCAGCGGCTCGGCGGGCACGTCGTTGCCGAGCTCCTTGGCGTGCTCGCGGTAGTTGCGGCCGACGCAGACGATCTTGCCGGGACGGGCGAACGAGGGCATGCGCGTGGGGAAAGGGAGGGATCGGGCGAGGCGCTCAGGCCGCGTCCTCGCCATAGAACGTGCCGATCGTGTCGAGCGCTGCGCGCCACGGCGCCACCACGCGCCGGGCCGGGGGCAGCGCGGCGAGCAGCCCGCGCCCGTACGGCTTCTGCACGATGCGCGGGTCGGCGAGCACCACCGCGCCGCGGTCGGCGGCGGTCCGGATCAGCCGGCCGAAGCCCTGCTTGAGCCGCAGCGAGGCGTGCGGCAGCATGTACTCCACGAACGGGTCGCCACCGCGCGCCGCGATGGCCTCGCAGTGCGCCGCCGTCACCGGCTCGCTCGGCACGCGGAACGGGAGGCGCGCGATGACCAGCCCGCGCAGCGCGCGCCCCGGCACGTCCACGCCTTCCCAGAAGCTGGCCGTGCCGAGCAGCACGCCGCGCCCGCTCTCGCGGAAGCGGCGCAGCAGCGCGTCGCGCCCGTCCTCGCCGTGCACGAGCAGCGGCCAGCGGCGGTCGAGCCCGCGCGCCCGCAGCTCCGATGCCGCCTCGCGCACGTCGCGGTGGCTGGTGTAGAGGACGAACAACCCGCCGTCGGTCACCGTCGCCAGGTCGACCACGATGCGCACGACGTGCAGGAAGTGCCGCTGCGGATCGGCGTTGGGCGCGGCGACGTCGGTCGGCACGCAGAGCACCGCCTGGCGCGGGTAGACGAAGGGCGAGGGGAGGATGCGCGTCTCCGGCTCCAGCTCCGGCACGTCGAGCCCGAGGCGGCGCGAGAGAAAGTCGAAGCGGCCGTCGGTGGCCAGCGTCGCGCTGGTGACGACCGCCGTCTGCACGCGCTTGAAGAGATCCTCGCGCAGGATCGGCGCGAGGTCGAGCGGCACGGCGGTGACGGCCAGGTTCCCTTCCCGTCCCTTCACCTCCACCCAGCGCACGCTGGGCTCCGCGTCGGCCGGCGGCTTGAGTGCCAGGCGCAACCCGTCGCCCGACGCGGCCAGGCGGCGCGCGACGCCGCGCAGCTCGCCGAGCAGCGGCGCCAGCTCCTCCTCGCGCTTGCGGTCGCTCTCCAGCCGCTCGCGCACCAGGCGCAGCCCCTCGCCCAGCAGCTCGATCTCACCCAGCAGATCCTCCAGCGCCGCATCGAGGCCGGCGCGCCACACGGGATGGCGCGCGAAGTCGTCGGTGAGGCGCACCACCGGCTGCCCCTGCTCCTCGAGGAACGTGGCCAGCAGATCGAAGAGCAGCGCCCCCTTGTCGCGCGCCGCGTGCGCGGCGGGCGCGAGCCGGCCGTGCACCAGGTCCAGGCTGGCCACGCTGAGCAGGTCGTTGCGCGACGCGAGCCGTTCGACCAGCGCATTGAGCAGCCCCTTCCCCTTGCGGTCCAGCCGTGAGAAGAGCCGCTGCAGCGCGCGCCGCGTCACGGTGACGCCCAGGTGGGAGGCGGCGGCGTCCTCCAGATGGTGCCCCTCGTCCACCACCAGCCGCTGGTAGGGCGGCAGCACGGCCGCATCGCTCCAGTTCTGCTGTGCGCGCCGCACGGCCACGTCGGAGAGCAGCAGGTGGTGATTCACGACGATGACGTCGGCCTGCGCCGCGACCCGTCGTGCCTTGTAGAGGAAGCACGTGTCGAAGTGCGGGCACTTGGCGCGCAGGCAGAGGTCCGGCTCGGCCGCCACCTCGTCCCACAGCTCCGGGCGCGGCGCGGTGGGCAGGTCGCTCACCGTGCCGTCCTCGGTGCGCCCGGCCCAGGCGGCGATCGTCCCCAGCTCGCTCGCCATGCCGTCCTCGAAGAGCGCCGAACCCGCGGCGCGCGCCTGTTCCAGGCGCAGCCGGCAGAGGTAGTTGCGCCACCCCTTGAGCAGCGCGAAGCGCACCGGCTGGTCGTCGAGCGCGGTGCGCAGGAAGGGGAGGTCCTTCCCGACGAGCTGCTCCTGCAGGTTGATCGTGTTGGTCGAGACGACGGTGCGCTCGCCGTTGGCGGCGGCCCAGCGGAGCGCGGGCACCAGATAGCCCAGCGACTTGCCGACGCCGGTGCCCGCCTCGAGCAGCCCCACGCCGCCGTCGTTGTAGAGGCGCGCGATGGTGGCGGCCATCTCGAGCTGGCTCGCCCGCACCTCGTAGCGCTCCAGCCGCGCCGACACCGGGCCGTCGGGGCCGAGCGCGGCGGCCACGGTGTCCGGGTCCAGCCGCGCGTGCTCCACCGGCCGCGGCGTCTCCACGACGACGTAGACGTCGGTGACGTCGTTGTCGACGATGGCGAAGCCCACCCCCTGCTCGAAGAGGCGCGCCGCCACCTCGAGGTCGGCGGGCGAGGGCTCCAGCCACCCCGACGGGTGGTTGTGCAGGAGCATCTCGCCGGCCTGCGCGAAGCCGGGGAGCGCCAGCACCGATCGCGCGTCCCCGCGCGCCGCCACCCGCGCCGCCTGCACGACGCCTTCCTCGTCGAGCGTGCCGACGAAGCACACCTCGCGCCCGCCCGCCAGCCGGATGGCAGCGCGCATCGCCGCCGCAGCGGCCCGGGAGAGGCGGGAGGGGACGAGGGTGGTGGGCACGGACTAGGTCTTCAGCGGCTTCTTCTTGGCCGCCGGGAACAGGACGTTGTTGAGGATGAGCCGGTAGCCCGGCGAGTTCGGATGGAGCGACAGGTCGGTGGGCGCCGCGCCGATGTTGTGCTGCGGGTCTTCGGGGTCGTGCCCGCCGAGGAAGGTCCAGCTTCCCTTGCCGTAGTCGCCGTGGATGTACTTCACCCAGGGCGCGCCCTCCTCGAAAGCTAGCACGGTGTCGCCCGGCTTCAGCGTGGCCTTGGTGAAGCTGGTGGTGACGCCATAGAAGTCCGGGATCACCGAGCGGTGGTCCTGCACGAGCATCGTGGCCACGGGGTCGAACTTGGCCGAGAAGTCGAAGAGGGTGAAGGCGCCCAGCGGCTGCCGGCGGCCGGGGACGTTCACCTGGTGGCCGTCGATGTCGCTCATCGCGTTCACGTACGGTGAGTGCTCCAGGTGCGCGTCGCGGAAGGCCATCGCCCGCCCCCAGTCCATGCGCCGCTCGGCGTCGATGGCGACGGGGGTGCCGTCGGCGAACGGCGCGGCGATGTCCACGTCGTGGCCGGCGATGGCCAGCTCCAGCGTCTCCGTCGCCCCGCACATGGCGAAGAGGAAGCCCCCCTTCTCGACGAAGCTGCGGATGCCCTCCGCGACGGCCTTCTTGAGCGCCGGCACGTTGGCGAAGCCCAGCTCCTTGGCCATCGCCAGGTTGGCCGCCTGCTGCTGCACGAACCAGGGCGCGTCGCGGTAGCTGATGTAGAGCTTGTTCAGCTGCCCGGTGAAGTCCTCGTGGTGCAGGTGCAGCCAGTCGAACTTGGACAGATCGCCGCGGATCACCTCGGCGTCCCAGACGGTGGTGTAGTCGATGCCGGCGTACTGCAGGGCGAGCGTCACCGCATCGTCCCACGGCGGCGCATCCGGCGGCGTGTAGATGGCGACGCGCGGCGCCTTCTCGAGCGGCACCGCGTCCATGTTGCCGGCGGCGATCTCGGTGCGCACACGCTGCAGCGAGGCATCGTCGAGCGGCTCCACGCTCACGCCGGCCAGCGCGGCGCGCCGCCGCACGTCGGGTGCGTCGGGCAGCAGGAAGGAGCCGCCGCGGTAGTTCAGCAGCCACTCGGCCTTCATGCCCGCCTTGATGGTGTTGTACGTGAGGCCGTAGGCCTTCAGGTGGTTCTGCTGGGCATCGTCCATGGGCACCAGCAGGTGCTGCGCGCGCAGCGGCGCGGCGGCGCCGGCGAGCAGTGCGACCAGCGCCAGCAGCGCGGCGCGGTGACGGGAGACCAGAAGCGACATGGGCATCGACGGAAGAGCGATTCGCGGGGCACGGCCGGACGGACACGGGCCGGGGACGACGAGCCTGACGAGGTGCCCCGACGTCATGGCGGGGTGCCGCTGGCCGGCGGGACGCGGCCGCGCGCCAGCTCCAGCTCGCGACGCGCCTGCGGCACGAGCGCGCTCTCGGGGTAGGTGAGGATGAGGTGCTCCAGGTGCGACGCCGCGGCCGCCACGTCGCCGCGCCGCCGCAGCGCGCGCGCCCAGGCCAGCTCCGCCTCGGCAGCCTCGGGGCTGCCCGCGTAGGTGGCGAGGATCCGCTGCCAGAGCCCCTCCGCGCGGGCGGTGTCGCCCCGCGCCAGCGAGACGCGGGCCGCGGTGCCGAGGAGAAGGGGCGCGGCGTCGCCGAGCGTCGCGGCCGCGGCCTCGAAGTGCGCGGCGGCGCCGGCGCTGTCGCCGCGTGCCAGGGCGAGGAAGGCCGCCCCGGCCTCCGCCGAGCTGTCGGCAGCCGTGCGGCCGAGCAGCGCCAGCGCAGTCACGGCGTCGGCGCCGCGGCGCTGCGTCGCGCCGTGCAGGAGGGTGCGAGCGCGTGCGAGGTCTCCCTCGTAGAGCGCCACCCAGCCGCGAATCTCGTCGTCGGCCGCCACGCCGCCCTGCGCCAGTGCCGCCCGGGCGCGCGCCAGCTCGCCGGCCTGGACCCAGGCCCACGCCAGCTCCGCCTGCAGCGCCCGGGCGAGCGCGGTATCCGCCCCCGCCGCGTCGTTGGCGACGCGCTCGGCTTCGGCCGGGCGGCCGAGCTGGCTGAGGGCGCGCACGCGCAGCGGCAGCAGGGCGAGCCGCACCGAGTCCGCGACGGGCAGGTCGGGCGGCAGGTCGGTGAGCGCGAGCGCGGCGTCCGCCCGACCCGCCTGCAGCGCGTCGCTCGCCGCGCGCACCGCCACGGCGGCGCTCGGACGTGCGTGGAGCACCGCGGCGAGCGCGTCGGTCGCCACGGACCAGGCGCCCATCCCTTCCGCCTCACCGGCGTAGGCGGTCCAGAGCTCCAGCGTGGAGTCGCCCGGCGTGAGCCCGTCCAGCACCTCCCACCCCGCGGCCGCGTCACCCCAGGAGAGTGCCAGCCAGGCCGCCGCCCGCCGTGCCGCCGGACTCGCGGGGGGCCGCAGGAGCGCCGCGCGGACGGGCTCCCGCTCCTCGGCCGGGGCGCGCTGCAGCGCGAAGACCGCCGCCTGGTGCAGGAAATCCTGCTCCGCCAGCGCGTCCGCCCAGCTCGCGGCCGAGAGCTCCCACTGCCCGAGCTGCGCCCGCAGCTGGGCCAGCTCGTACGCCACCGGCCGCGGGGAGCCCAGCGCCGCCTCGGCGCGCTGGAGCACGGTGTCGGCCAGCGCCGTGCGCCCCCCCTCGAGCAGCAGGCGCGCATAGTCGCGGTACGGCTGCGGGTCGTCCGGGACGGCACGCACCCAGGCGTCGAAGGCGGCGCGCGCCCGCGCGTCGGCGCCGGCCATCGTCAGCGCCCGGAGCTGGACGGCGCGCACCAGCGGCTCGGTGGGATGCGCCGCGACCAGCGAGTCCAGCGTCGGCAGGATGGAGTCGGTCTGGCCCAGTGCGGCGTAGACGCGCTCGAGGCCGAGCAGGCCCGTGGTGAGGTCGGTGTGGAGGGCCCGCCGGTAGGCCG
>DASTRO010000032.1:0-46341 GCA_035761165.1 Gemmatimonadaceae bacterium
ATCGCATCGCTCTGGCGACGGGCCTCGCGCCCGGCGCGCACGGCCCTGCTGGCCACGCTGCTCCTCGCCGGCACGGGCGTGCTCACCCTCTCGGCGCAGCGCTTCGGCCGGCGTCGCGGGCAGGAGCCGGTGGACGCGACCAAGCTGCCGTACGACGGCCGCTTCACCTTCGCCCGCATCCGCTTCCCGCTCACCAGCGACGCGCGCTGGGACGTGAAGTGGGCGCACGACTACCCGCGCGCCGAGCGGCACTTCATGGAGATCCTGCGCGCCATGACGTCGATGCGGCCGACGATGGGCGGCGGCACGGTGCTCGACCTGGACGACCCCGATCTCTTCAAGTTCCCCGTCGCCTACGTGAGCGAGCCGGGCTTCTGGGCCCCGAGCGAGGCGGACGTGACCGCGCTGCGCGCCTACCTGCAGAAGGGCGGCTTCCTCATCATCGACGACTTCGAGGGCCCGCACTGGTACAACTTCGCGGCGGTGATGCAGCGCGTGCTGCCGAACGCGCGCATCCTCCCGCTCGACGTCTCGGACCCGATCTTCGACTCCTTCTTCCGCATCGAGTCGCTGGAGTACTACCACCCGTATTCCCGCATGCCGTCGCAGTTCCTGGGCATCTACGAGGACGACGACCCGAGCAAGCGGCTGATGGTGATCATCAACTACAACAACGACATCGGCGACTACATGGAGTTCTCCGACGAGGGCTTCTTCCCGGTCGACATGTCGAACACCGCCTACAAGCTGGCGGTGAACTACGTGGTGTACGCGATGACGCATTGAACGGCCAGCGATCAGCGCCCAGCGCCCGGCGATCAGGGGAACCCTCCGGGATGTTTCTGCTTCCTGTTTCCTGCTTCCTCGCTCTCCACGCCCCCGGTCTCTCCACATCCGTCTTCCGCCCCATGACGACCATCCCTGCCCCCCCCGCCCAGCTCTCCTCCACGGACGACCTCGCGCTCGCCGACCGCCTCGCCGACGCCCGCGCGCGCGTGCTGGCGGAGGTGCGGAAGCGGATCGTCGGCCAGGACCAGGCGGTCGAGCTGGCGCTGCTCGCCCTCTTCGCCGGCGGGCACTCGCTCATCGTCGGCGTGCCGGGGCTGGCCAAGACGCTGCTCGTGCAGACGCTGGCCCAGGCCGTGGACCTGACGTTCAACCGCATCCAGTTCACGCCGGACCTGATGCCGAGCGACATCACCGGCACCGACATCATCCAGGAGGACGCGGCCAGCGGCACGCGGCAGCTGAGCTTCGCGCCCGGGCCGGTGTTCGCCAACGTCGTCCTGGCGGACGAGATCAACCGCACGCCGCCCAAGACGCAGGCGGCGCTGCTCGAGGCGATGCAGGAGCACCGCGTCACCGTGCAGGGGAAGACCTACCCGCTGGACGAGCCCTTCTTCGTCTTCGCGACGCAGAACCCGATCGAGCTCGAGGGCACCTACCCGCTCCCCGAGGCGCAGCTCGACCGCTTCATGTACGAGATCGTCATCGACTACCTGGAGGAGGACGACGAGGTCGCGGTGGTCCAGCAGACCACCGGCATCGTCGGCGAGCCGCCGCGTCCCGCCGTCTCGGCCGAGGAGCTGCGCGCCTTCCAGCAGCTGGTGCGCCGCGTACCGGCCTCGGACGCGGTCGCGCGCTACGCGGTGAGCCTGGCGCGCGCCAGCCGGCCCGGCCCGCAGGCGCCGGAGATGGTGCGCAAGTACCTGAGCTACGGCGCCAGCGTGCGCGCCGCGCAGTACCTCATCCTCGGCGGCAAGGCGCGCGCGCTGGCGCACGGCCGCTACCACGTGGGCTTCGAGGACGTCCGCGCCCTCGCCCGCCCCGTCTTCCGCCACCGCCTGCTGACGAACTTCCACGCCAAGGCGGAGCGGGTGACCACCGACGACATCGTGGCCGAGCTGGTGAAGGCGGTGCCGATGCCGAGGTCGGGATTGTGAAGCGCTCAGCGCTCAGCGCCCAGCGATCAGCGTCACGGCCGCTCGGGATACCAGTACTGGCCCGCCAGAGGGTGTTCCGCTGATCGCCGATCGCTGAGCGCTGATCGCTCACCCCCATCCTTTCACTTGCACCGATGTCCGTCTCCCCCCTCCTCGACCCCGCCGTCCTCGCCCGCATCGGCGACCTGGAGCTCGTCGCGCGCACGGTCGTGGACGGGTTCGTGGCGGGCCTCCATCGCTCCCCCAATCTCGGCGTGTCGACCGATTTCGCCGAGCACCGGGCGTACGCGCCCGGGGACGACGTGCGGCGGGTGGACTGGAAGCTGTACGCGCGCACCGACCGCTACTACGTGAAGGAGTTCGAGGCGGAGACCAACGCCTCGGTGAGCGTGCTGCTCGACGTCTCGCGGTCGATGAGCTATCGCACCGGGGGCGTGTCGAAGCTGGACTACGCGCGCGTGCTCGCCGCCTGTCTGCTCTACTTCTCGCAGCGGCAGCGCGACCGCGTGGGGCTCACCACCTTCGACGCGCACGTCGTGGAGCACGTGCCGGCGGCGGTGCGCCACCTGCCGCTCGCGCTGCACGCGCTCGGCCGGGCCGTGGCGCGGCGCGAGGGGGACGTTCCGGCCGCACTCCAGGAGATCGCGCCCAGCTACCGCCGGCGCGGGATCCTCGTGCTGGTGTCCGACCTGTACGTGGAGCCGGACGCGCTGCTGCGCGGGCTGGAGGCGGTGCGCGGCGCGGGGAGCGAGATCGTCGTCATGCACGTGCTCGACCCGGCGGAGCTGGACTTCCCCTTCGAGGCGCCGGCCAGCTTCAAGGACATGGAGGGAGACGACGCCCTGCCGGTGCTGCCGCCGGCCGCCCGCGAGCGCTACCGCGCCCTGCTGGACGGGCACGTGCGCACGCTGCGGCGGCGCGTCGGCGAGGCGGGGATGGACTACGTGCTGCTCGACACGCGGCGCCCGCTGGACGAGGCGCTGTTCGAGTACCTGGCGCTGCGCGAGCGGCTGGCCAACCTGGGCACGCGGGCCTGACGATGCGGACGACGGGCTGGAGGACTGAGCACTCGTGAACGGACTCGGCTTCCTCGCGCCGGCGCTGCTCGCCGGCCTCGCGGCGATCCTCGTGCCCATCGTGCTGCACCTGCTGCAGCGCGAGCGGCACGACGTGCTCGAGTTCCCGTCGCTCATGTTCCTGCGGCAGATCCCGCAGGAGACGACGAAGCGACGGCGACTGCGCCACTGGCTGCTGCTGGCCGCGCGCTGCCTGCTGCTGGCGCTCCTCGTCGCGGCCTTCGCCCGCCCCTTCCTGCGCGGCCGCGCCGGCGCCGCCGTGGCCTCGCGCGGCGCGCGCGAGGTGGTGGTGCTGCTCGACCGCTCCTACAGCATGGGACTGGGCGACCGGTGGGCGCGCGCCCAGTCGGCGGCGCGTGCCGTGATCGACGGACTGGACGGCGACGACCGCGCCACGCTGGTGCTCTTCGACCACGGCGCGCAGACGCTCAACGAGCCGAGCGACGACCAGGATGCGCTGCGCGAGCTGCTGGCGCGCGCCACCCCCGGGGCCGGTGCCACCCGCTACGGCCCGGCGCTGCGCGCCGCGCAGGGCGTGCTGGAGGAGAGCGACCGCGCGCGGCGCGAGGTGGTCGTCGTCAGCGACTTCCAGCAGGCCGGCTGGGACGGTGTGCCCGACGTGCGCCTGCCCCCCGGCACCGAGCTGCGCCGCGTGGACGTCGCCGCGGCGCCGGCGCCCAACGCGGCCGTGGTGGGCGTGGACGTGGCGCGCGCCCCCGGCGACCTCACCGGCGCGGCCGGCGATACCGTGATCCTCACGGCGCGCGTGCGCAATTTCGCGCCCGAGCCGCTCACCGGACGCACCGTGACGCTCGAGCTGAATGGCCGCACGCTGCAGACACGCGCCGTGGACCTCCCCGCCGCCGGCGTCACCCCGGTCGTCTTCGACGCGGTGGCGCTGCCCCCCGGCGAATCGCGTGGCACGGTGCGGCTGGCCGCCGACGCGCTCCCTCCGGACGACGTGCACCACTTCGTCGTCGGCCGGGCGCAGCTGCGGCGTGTGGTGCTGGTGGAGCCGGCCGGCGCGCCCGAGGCCACGAGCCTCTACCTGCGGCGCGCCCTCGCCCTGGCGCACGACCCGGCCTACGCGGTGGTGGCGCGCACCACGCGCTCGCTGCGCGCCGCGGACCTGGACGACGCGGCGCTCGTCGTGCTGAACGACGTGCCACCCCCGGACGGCGACGTCGGCCGCCGGCTGGCCGCCCTCGTCCGCGGCGGTGGGGGCGTGCTCGCCGTGCTCGGCGACCGCAGCGCCGACGCGCGCTGGAGCGGCCCGCTGGCCGAGCTCGCGCCGATCGACCTCGGCCGCGTGCGCGACCGGCGCGGCGCCGGCACCGCGGTGGGCTACGTGGATCGCACGCATCCGGTCTTCGCCCCCTTCCGCGACGCCGGCGACTTCGCCGCCGTGCGCGTCTTCCGCTCGCGCGACGTCGAGCCGCCGCCCGGCGGCACCGTGCTCGCGCGCTACGGCGACGGCCCGGCGGCGCTGGTGGACATCCCCGCCGGCAAGGGTCGCGTGCTCGTCTGGAGCTCGGCGATGGACAACCGGTGGAGCGACCTGCCGGTGCAGCCCGTCTTCCTGCCGCTGGTGCACGAGCTGGCGCGTCACGCCGCAGGCCGGCCGCCTGCCGCGCCCGCCGTGCACGTCGGCGACCGCGTGGACGTGGCGCGCTACGCCGCGCTGCACGGGCTCGTCCTCCCCGACGCCGGCACCGCCGCACCGGAGGGCGCCGTCACGGGCACGGGCGCAGCCCGCGCCGCCTGGCTGGCCATCGCGCCCTCCGGCCGGCGGGTTCGGCTGGAGGCGGACGCGCCACCGGTGCTCGAGCCGGACGAGGCAGGATTCTGGCAGGTGCGGGCGCTGAGCGGCGACGACACGCGCCCGCGGCCGCTGGCCGTGAACGTCGACCCGGCCGAGGGGGACCTCGCCCCGCTCGACCCGGCCGCCTTCACCGTCGCCGTCGGCCCGGCGCCGCAGCACGCGGCCGACACGGTCGCGGTGGCCGGCGGCACGGCGGTGGAGCGCGAGCGACGGCAGTCGCTCTGGTGGTACCTGCTGGCCGCGGCGCTGCTGCTGCTCGGCGTGGAGGCGGCGTACGCGAACCGGCTGTCGGTGAGGACGAGATGAGGGGGACGGCGAGCGATGAGCGATGAGGGAAGAGGGAAGAGGGAAGAGGGAAGAGGGCGCAGGCTCCAGGCGTGGGGCACGGGGGGGGATGTGTCATCTCGCAGGAGCCCCGCCGCAGGCGGGGCGAGTGTCGGGATCTACTCGCCTGTGCTGGTGGCGAGCCATGCGGCAGGGAGCCGAGACCCCGACACTCGCCCGCTCACCCACCCGCCGTCGGCGGGTATCGGGCGCCTGCGGCATGACGGATAGTGGGAAGGGGCGATACGCACCGTAGGACATACCGGAGGGACGAACGATGGCGACGACGCTGCGGACGATCTCGGCCCACGACGAGCTGCGCCGCGTGCTGCGCGACGTGCGGCGGCGCTGGCGGCTGCGCCTGCTGCTGCGCGGCGCGGCGCTCGTCGTCGTGGTGGCGGTGGTGGGGATCCTGCTCGCGTCCATCGGCGTCGAGCGACTGGCGCTGGAGCCGCGCGCGCTGCTGCTGGCGCGGCTCGGCATCCTGGCCGCCGTGGTGGCGACGGCCGCGTGGGCCGTCGTGCGGCCGCTGTTGCGGCGCGCGCCGGACCGGCAGGTGGCGCTGTACCTGGAGGAGCACGAGCCGTCGCTCGATGCCGCCGTGGTGAGCGCCGTGGACCTGGGCGCGGCCGGTGGCCCGCCCTCGCCGTTCGCCGGCCGGCTGGCCGAGGTGGCGGTGGCGCGCGCGCGGCAGGTGGACTCCGGCCGGCGCGTGGAGCGGAAGCCGCTGCGCGTCTCGGGGGGGGCGCTCGGCGCGGCGGCGCTGGCAGCCGTGCTGCTGCTCGTCGCCGGTCCGGACGCCGTGCGGCGCGCCGCGCGGCTCGTCCTGCTGCCGCGGCCCGCGGCGGCCGAGCCGATGCGCCGCTTCATCGCCGTGGAGCCGGGCGATGCCGAGCTGGCGCGCGGCGGCGACCAGCTCGTGCGCGCACGGCTCGAGGGCTTCGCCAGCGACTCGGTGCTGCTCGTGCTGCGCACCGCGCCCGACAGCGCGAATGCCAACGGCGGCGCGTGGGACCGCATCCCGATGATGCCCGACTCGGGCGGCGCCCACTCGCTCCGCCTGTTCGACGTGGCGGCGCCCACCGAGTACTACGTCGAGTCGGACGGCATCCGCTCGCCCACCTACCGGCTGAACGTCACCGACCTGCCCTTCGTCGACCGGATCGACCTGCTCTACAGCTATCCGGCCTACACCGGGCTCGCCCCCGACTCCACGCTCGACGGCGGCGACGTGGCCGCGCCGCTGGGCACCGCGGTGCGCGTGCGCGCGACGACGACGATGCCGGTGCAGGCCGGCCGGCTCGTCATCGAGGATCGCGACACCGTCGCCCTCACGCCGCAGCCGGACGGCACGCTGGCCGGCACGCTGCAGGTGCGGCGGCCGGGCTTCTACCGCATCGAGCTGCAGGGCGCCGGCGGGCGCATGGTGAACGGCTCGCTCGACTACACCATCGACGTCATCGAGGACCGCCCGCCCACCGTGCGCATCTCCAAGCCCGGGCGCGACGCGCGCCCCACGACGCTGGAGGAGGTGTTCACCGAGGCGCGCGCCGACGACGACTACGGCGTCGCGAAGCTGGAGCTGGTCTACTCGGTGAACGGCGGCCCGGAGCAGGTGGTGCCGCTGCACCAGGGGCGCCCGCTGCGCGAGGTGACGGCGGGCCACACCTTCTTCCTCGAGGAGTTCGGCCTCGCGCCGGGCGACCTGGTGTCGTACTACGCGCGCGCCACCGACGCCAACCGCGCCAGCGGCCCGCAGACGGCGACGACCGACATCTACTTCATGCAGATCCGCCCCTTCGGCCGCGACTACACGGCGGCCGAGCAGGCCGGGGGTGGCGGGGGTGGGGCGCAGAGCACGCCGGGCAGCCTCTCGCGGCAGCAGCGCGACGTGGTCGCCGCCACCTTCAACGTGCTGCGCGACCGGGGCACGGTGGACGACCGCACGCTGCGCCAGAACACCTCGACGGTGAACCTGGCGCAGGGGCGCGTGCGCGAGCAGGCGGAGGACCTGGCCCGGCAGCTGGTGCAGCGCGGCGTCGTGGCCAGCGACACCACCTTCCGCGCCGTGGCCGACGCGCTGCGGCTGGCCGTGGGCGCGATGCGCGAGGCGGAGGAGGCGCTGGCCGCGCACCGGCCCGACGGCGCGCTGCCGGCCGAGCAGCGCGCGCTGCAGCAGCTGCAGCGCGCCGAGGCGGCCTTCCGCGAGACGAGCGTCGCGCGCGGCGGCGGAGGTGGCGGCGGCGGGGGCGGCGGCCAGCAGAGCGCCGAGGAGCTCGCCGACCTCTTCGAGCTGGAGACGGACAAGCTGCAGAACCAGTACGAGACGGTGCAGCGCGGCCAGCAGGCACAGGCCCAGCAGGCGGTGGACTCGGTGGCCGAGCGGCTGCGGCAGCTGGCCGAGCGGCAGCAGCAGGAGAACGAGCGCATGCGCCAGCTCGCGCAGCGCCTGCAGGCACAGTCGCCGGGTGGCGGTGGGGGCGGCGGCTCGCAGCGCGAGCTGGCGCAGGAGACGGAGGAGGCGGCCCGCCAGCTCGAGCGCCTGGCGCGCGAGCAGCAGTCGCCGGAGCTGCAGGAGACGGCGCGCGCGCTGCGCGAGGCCGCCGACGCGATGCGCCGCTCGGCCGGCAACAGCGCGCAGAACGGCGCCGGGGCCGGCGCGGCCGCGCTGGAGCAGCTCCGCGAGGCGCAGCGGCGGCTGGAGGAGCAGCGCAGCCAGTCGCTGGAGGATCGCGTGCGCGACGCCGCCCGTCAGGCCGGCCAGATCGCGGAGCGCCAGCGGCAGCTGGCCGGCGAGGCGCAGCGCACCGCCGGCGCCACCGGGGCCGAGCGGGCCCAGCGCGGCGAGCGGCTGAGCGAGCAGAAGGAGGAGCTGGCCGGGCAGGTGCAGGACCTGGAGCGCCAGCTCGCCGCGGCGGCGCGCGAGGCGCGCGCCGACCAGCCCGAGGCCGCGCGCAAGCTGCAGGACGCCGCCGTCGGCATCCGGCAGAACCAGCTCGCCGACAAGCTGCGCTTCTCCGCCAGCGTGGCGCGCGCCGGGTCCCCCGACTACTCACGCAACATCGAGGAGCAGCTCGGCGAGGAGCTGGGCGCGTTGCGCGACCAGGTGGCCGACGCCGCCGGCGCCATCCGCGCCGACGCGGGCCAGCGGGAGGACCGGCTGCTGGAGCGTGCGCGGGAGATCGCGCGCGCGCTGGAGTCGATGCAGGCGCGTGGACAGGAGGCGGGTGGACAGGAGGGACAGGAGGGACAGCCTGGACAGCGGCAGCTCGGGGCGCAGGGGCAGCAACCAGGGCAGCCCGGCCAGCGAGCAGGGCAGCAGTCACAGCAGGGGCAGGCTGGTCGGAACGACCGGCAGGGTCAGCGGGGTGAGCAGGGCCAGGCCGGCCAGCAAGGGCAGCGCGGGCAGCAGAGTCAGTCCGGACAACAGGGTCAGTCCGGACAACAAGGTCAGTCCGGACAACAAGGTCAGTCCGGACAACAGGGTCAGGCCGGCCAGCAGGGCCAGCAGGGCCAGCAGGGCCAGCAGGGCCAGCAGGGCCAGCAGGGCCAGCAGGGCCAGCAGGGCCAGCAGGGCCAGCAGGGCCAGCAGGGCCAGGGTGGACAGGGCGGGCAGAGCCAGGCGCAGTCGGGGCAGCAGTCCGCGCAGGGGCAGGGCGGCCAGCGCGGCACTCCGCAGCCGGGGGACGGCTCGCGGCTGCCGGGCCGCCCCGGCACGATGCAGGTGGGGGGGAACGGGCAGGGGGGCGGTGTGCCGGTGACCGGGAGCTACTCCGACGAGGAGGCGCGCCAGCTCGCCCGCGAGGCGCGGCAGCGGCGGCAGGAGCTCGACGCGCTCCGCCGCGAGCTCCAGCAGCGCGGCATGGAGACGGAGGACCTCGAGCAGCTGCTCGAGACGCTGCGGACGCTCGAGTCGCAGCGCGCCTACCAGGACGCCGAGGAGGTGGCGCGCCTGCAGGCGGCGGTGACGCAGGGCTTCAAGGCGTTCGAGTTCTCGCTCCGCCGCGCCATCGAGGGCGACGACCCGAACCGTCCGCTGCTCGACCGCTCGGCCGGGGCGCCGGCGGAGTACCGCAAGCTGGTGGAGGAGTACTACCGCTCGCTGGCGCGCCCGCCGCGCCGGTGAGCGCCCGCCGACCCGCAGCCGGCCTGCATGTTGCTCCCGCTCTCCGCGATCGCGCGCGGCCCCGTGGGGCCGCGCCATCGCGGAACCAGACGCAGGAGCATGAGATGGGCAGACGGCAGCAGCAGCACATGGGGCGCAGCACCGAGGAGGGGCAGGAGCTCGTGGGCCGCGACGTGCGGGCCGGCGATCCCACCGCGGAGCGCGCCAACAAGAACGTGGTGCCCATGCCCAACGAGGAGGGCACCAACTTCCGCGCCGACCAGCCGGTGGACACGAACCTCACCGACAACACGGCGGCCGACGCCCCGCAGAACGAGGACCTGCGCTACGGCGGCAGCGGGAGCCGGGAGACGCAGAGCTGAATCCGCAGCGGAGAGCGGGCGGCACTGATTGACGGCGAGTGGCGAGCTGAGAGCCACGAGCGGTAAGCTGGGAGCGACGACGCTCGGACCATCCCTCACACCAGGGCCAGCCACGAGGGAGAGACGGTCCGAGCGTGGTTCGCTCCCGGCTCACGGCTGCCCAGCTGTCAGCTCGCGACTCGCCGTCAGTCGGTTCCCCATCCTCAATTCTCCACCGTCCCCATGCGTACCAAGCTGACCGACGACGAGATCACGCGCGAGCTCGAGTCGCTGCCCGGCTGGGAGCGGCGCGACGACGCCATCGTCCGCACCTTCACCTTCCCGACCTTCGCCGAGGGGATCGCCTTCGTGGATCGCGTGGCGCGGGCGGCGGACGCGGCCGACCACCACCCCGACATCGACATCCGCTACACGCGCGTGACGTGCGCGCTGAGCACGCACGACGCCGGTGGCGTGACCCGCGCCGACGTCCGGCTGGCACGCGAGATCGACGGGCTGGTGGGCGGCGCGCCGGGCATCGCCTGACGCGCGCGACCCAGGCGCGTGGTCAGCCCAGCCCGGCGAACAGGTCGTCGACGACCGGCACCGGCTGCGCCACGCCGGCCGCCAGCGCGAAGCACTCCGCGTCGGTGAGTGCCGTGGCGACGAAGCGGTCGCGGAGCGAGCGCTGCGTGCGGTGCGCCTCGAAGGCGCGCACCTTCGCGGCGTTCCACGGCCGCGCGTCGAGGCGCGCCGTGAGCGGCACGGCCTCGACGTCGATCGGGCCGCCGAGGCGCGGCGGCTCCCACGAGGCGTAGTAGAGCCGCGCCGGCGCGTGTGGCGCGAGCCCGTCGTCGAGCTGGTCCGGAAAGGCCGTCGTCAGCCCGGCGAGGAAGAACGCGGCGGTGGCGGCACGCGAGATGGCGCGGTGGTCGCGGTGCGCGTTGGGCGCACCCTCGGGGCCGAAGGTCACCACCACCTGCGGCCGCTGCGCGCGCAGGAAGCGCACGATCTCGCCGGTGAGCGCGTCGGCGTCGGCCCGGGGCAGCTCGCCGTCGCCCAGGCCCAGCGACCAGACGTCGCGCACGCCGAGGACGCGGGCCGCCGCGTGCAGCTCGGCGCGTCGCGCCGCCGCCAGCTCGGCGCGCGACGACACCGCCACGTCCGAGTTGCGTCCCGCATCGCCGTCGGTGGCGCAGAGGATCGTGCAGACGACGCCCGCCGCGGCGTAGCGGGCCAGCGCCGCGCCCATGCTGAACGTCTCGTCGTCCGGGTGCGCGAAGACCGCGGCCAGCGCTCGCGGCGCGGCGGATGGGGCGGCGGAAGACGGGGTCTCGTCGGGCATCGATGCGGGTCCGGGTCGGCGGGAGCCGGAATATATCCGCCCCCGCCGACCCGGATCATGCGCCCGGGGCGCCCGGTGCGCCGGCGCTCGCTCCGCGCCGGCGCCGACGCCCCTCAGCGGCGGCCGTCCCGTCCCGCGTGCTCCAGCACCGCGTCGCCACTGAAGGTCTGCACCTGCACGCGCGCGCCGCCCTTGCCGAGCGTGAAGTCCAGCGTGCGGGGGCGGGCGCCGCGCCGCGCGCCGCCGCCCAGCGTGACCGGGAAGGCCGTCTCCAGCCCGCCGCTGAAGGTCTGAACCGAGAACTCGGCCGAGGCGTCGTCGGGGAGGAGGAGGTGGATGTCGCCGGAGTGCGAGGTGAACTCGTAGCGACCGCCGGCGGCGAAGTCGCCCTCGAAGACCACGTCGCCGCTGGTGCTCCCCGCCGAGACGCTGCGCGCGCGGATCCCGCGCAGCTCCAGCTCGCCGCTCACCGTCTTGGCGCGCACGTCGCCGCGCACGTCGCGCGCCGAGGCGTCGCCGCTCACCGTGCTCAGCGCCAGGTCGCCATCCACGCGCGCCACCTGCACGTCGCCCGAGACGGTGGTGAGCGTCGTCAGCCCGCCGACGTCACCCACCTCGATGTCGCCGCTCACCGTGCCCACCTCCACCTCGCCGCGCGCGCCGGTGACGCGCACGTCGCCGGAGACGGTGGCCGCCTTGACGCGCGCGTCGGCGGGGATGGTGAGCTCGTAGCGCGAGTCGCCGATGCGGCGGTTGCCGCGGCCGCGCTCGTCCGGGCCCGCCGCGATGCGCAGCGAGATGCGGGCGCGCGAGAAGCTCGGCGTGATGCGCCCGTGCTCGGCGTAGGCGCGCACGCGCACCTCGTCGCGGTCCCACGTGGTGACGACGATGTCGCCGGAGACGTGCGAGAGGTCCACCGAGCCGCCGCGCGCGAAGGCGACGGTGGTGTCGATCCAGCTGGCGTACGAGTCCCGGTCGCCGCGCTGCGCCGATGCCGTCGACGGGATGGCGGCGCCGAGCAGCGCGAGCGCGAGGAGCGGGAGGAGCGGTGGCGGGGAGAGGGAGCGGCGGGGCATGGCACTCGAAGGGTGATGGCGCGGCGCGGGGGAGCGCGCCGCGTCGGGCGGCATCTCGATGGTGAGCGCGCGGCGGCGCGCGGTATCAATCGGTGGTCAGCAGGACGGCGGTGCGCATCAGCTCGAGCTTCGTGTCGAGCGCGGCGTTGAGCTGCTGGTAGAGCAGCCGGCTGGCCGGATCGCGCGCCAGCGCCGCCCGGCTCTCGCGGATCGCCCGGTCGATGATGACGAGGTTCTGCTCCAGGATACGCACGGTGGCCGTGTCGAGCGAGGCGCGGCGCTCGTCGAGCACGCGGCGGAGCTGGGCGATCTCGGCGTCGTAGGCCTCGAGGGCCACGGTCGGGGCGGCGCCGTTGGCGGCCAGGCGGGCCGGCGTGGATCCGGCAGCAGGCGCCGGCCGGGTGGGGGCCGGCGTCTCGGGCGCCGCAGCGGTGACCGGCGTGGCCACCGCGCTGTCGGGGCCGGCCGGCTGGGTGGCGAGCCGCGGAGCGAGGGCGATCGGGCGCGGTGCCGGCGCATCCGGCGCCCCGGTGCGGGTGCGTGCGGTGAGCTGGTAGGTGATGCCCGCGCTCCCCGCCATCAGCAGGGCGACGGCCGCGGCGGCCAGCCAGGGGCGCCGCAGCCACGACGGCTCCGCCGCCCGGCGCGCGGGGAGCGCCACGACCGGCGTCTCGATGCGTCGGGCGATCCCGTCCCAGAGGTCACGCGACGGCTGGAGCGGGGGCAGGGCGCGCGCCTCGTCGCGCAGCGCCTGCAGGTCGGCCACCAGCGCCGAGCACGCGGGGCAGGCGGCCAGGTGCCGCTCGGCCGCGGCACGCTGCGCCGGGGGAAGGTCCCCCTCCAGGTAGTCGGCGAGCCGCGCCTCGAAGGCCGCGCAGGCCGCCGCGCCGGATCGGTTCATGGGATGGTGCATCATCGTATGTCGGACTCCCGGCTCAGCGGTCCAGCGCCTGGCGGAGCAGCATGCGGGCCCGGTGGAGCTGGGCCTTGCTGCCGCCGGAGGTGACGCCGAGCATGGTCGCGATCTCCTCGTGCTTGAAGCCTTCCACGTCGTGCAGGATGAAGACCCGCCGCGCCCCCGGGGGGAGCGCCGCGATCGCCTCCTCGAGGTCGAGCCGCGCGCCGGCGGGCGCCTGCCGCGCCGGCTGCACGTCGAGCACGTCCTGGTCGTCGTCGAGGCGCGTGCGGCGGCGCCCCTCGGCCTTGCGATGGTTCAGCACCACGTTCACGGCCAGCCGGTGCAGCCAGGTGGAGAAGGCGCTCTCGCCGCGGTAGAGCGCCAGCTTCTCCCACGCCCGCACGAAGACGTCCTGCGTCAGCTCCTCGGCCGCGGCGGGGTCGCCCACCATCCGCGCGCAGAGGGAATAGACGCGCCCCACGTGCGCGCGGTAGAGCCGCTCGAAGGCGTGCCGGTCACCGGCGGCGGCCTGGGCGACGTCGGTCTCGGGCGTGGCGGACGGGGCGGCGAGGGATCCGCCGACGGTCGAGGTGACCGGAGGCTCGTGTGCGGTCATCGGCATCGCACCGGGTCAGATGGCCGCCGGGGCAGGAAGGTTTGAAGCGGGCGGGCGGCAGGGGCCATGGCTGGTCCCTACGGGCGGGGGCAGGGGATGACGTCAACGGCGGGCGCTGGAACACTGAGGGACCAGGAACCAGGTCCCTCGGCTCGTCTTCCCCTCAGCCCAGCCGCTCCACCAGCCCCGGCAGCTCCGCCAGGCAGCCGAGCAGGTGGTCCGCGCCGGCCGCCTCGAGCTCGGCCCGGGCCACCGGGCCCCAGCAGGCCGCCACCGTTCTGACGCCGGCGGCGCGGCCGGCGAGCACGTCGTGCGTGGAGTCGCCGACGAACAGCGCGTCGGAGGGCGCGTAGCCGAGCCGGTCGAGGGCCAGGCGCACCGGCTCGGGATCGGGCTTGTGGCGCATGGTCTCGTCGGCGCCGATGACGACGGGGAAGAAGCGCTCGATCCCGGTGAATGCCAGCCCGCGCCGGGCGATCGCGGTCGCCTTGCTGGTGACGACGGCCATCGGGTGCCCACGCGCCTGGAGCACGGCCAGGGTGGCGGGGACGTCGTCGAAGCAGCGGGTGAGCCGGTCGTGGTGCTCCACCTGGTGGGCGCGGTAGCGCCGCGTCAGCGCCTCCAGGTCGGCCTCGTCGAGCGCGTAGGCGCGGAGCTGCGCCTGCAGCGGCGTGCCGACGCCGGCCAGCCACTCGGCGTCGGTGGGCGCACGCTCGCGGCCGGCGAAGGCGTGGCGCGCCGACGCGAGGATCAGCTCCATCGTGTCGAGGAGCGTGCCGTCGAGATCGAAGAGGAGGGCGAGAGGGCGTGACATCGGGCCGGGGCGACGGGTGGAACCGGTCGCGGAAGCTCGACGGGCGCGGAGCCCGGGGCAAGGGGAGGGCGGGCGGAAGGATCCAGACACCGGGACCAGGAATCAGGGACCAGGAATCAGGGACCAGGGACGAGGCGCGCGCGTGGGATGGATCCGGGCATGGGGCCCCCCCCCGACATCCACGATGCTCGGCCACGCGCGCTCGTCCAGCATCCTTCCGCCGCGTCCGTATACATTCTGTCGCCCGGCTCGGTCGGCGATTCCGTCCGTCCCCTCCCGCGCGTCAGGCCGGCCGGGGCATCACCGCCGCCGCGCCGCGGCGTCCCGCGCACCCCGCCCGGCTCGTCCCCCCGTCGTCCGCCGCTCACCGTCCCTCACCCCGGAGCGTCGCCTCGTGCCTCTGCCCCTCGTCTGCGCTCTCCTCCTCCAGGCCGCCGCGCCCGACACCGCCACCGTCCACGCCCCCCGCTCACCGGCCTTCGCGCCGGACGGCCGGCTCGCCATCAGCGCCAACGGCGACCTGCTGGTGCAGGCCACGCCGGGCGGGGCGTGGGTGCGCGTCACCTCGGGGCCGGCGTGGGACCGCGACCCGGCGTGGACGCGCGACGGCCATGCGCTCGTCTTCTCGTCGGACCGCGCCGGCGGCTTCGACCTCTGGCGGGTGAGCCTGAGCGCCGACGGCCGTGCGGGGGAGCCCGAGCGCCTCACTCGCGATCCGCAGTCGGAGAGCGCGCCCAGCGTCGCCCCGGACGGGACGATCGCCTTCGTGCGCGGCTACGCCGGCTCGGCGCGCATCTGGCTGCGCGCGCCCGACGGCGCCGAGCGGCGGCTGGCGAAGGGCGACCGGGTGGAGCTCGCACCGGCCTTCTCGCCCGACGGCGCGCGCGTGGCCTACCTGCAGGCGGGGGAGCGGGGGAGCCGGCTGCTGGTGCGGGGGCTCACCGCGAAGAGCGACTCCGTCGTGAACACGGGGCACGCCCCGGAGGACCTGGCCTGGTCGCCCACGGGCGACCGCATCGCCTTCTCCGAGGGCGGCAACGGCGGCGGCGTCTTCGTCGCGGCCATCGACGGGCGCTGGGTGAACCAGGCGTCCACCCGTGCCGGCGACGTCGCCTGGTCGCCGGACGGACGCACCCTCGCCATCGCCACGTACGAGGAGGCGTCGCCGAGCTACAACGGCGACCCCGACCGGCTGGGTGAGCGCGTGGCCGCCGAGTCCTTCGCGCCGGACGAGCGGCTCTACCTCGTCGCGGCGCCGTCGTCCCCCGACGCCGGGCTCGCCGTGCAGACGGTGGCCGCGCCGGTGGACCGCGCGACGCGCAACGCCGCCGCCTACGACCGCGTCTGGGAGCGCTCGGCGACGCTGTACTTCTCCACCCCTGAGGCCGCGGACCGCCTCGCCGAGTGGAAGGCCGTGCGCGACCGCCACCGCGCGGCCGCCCTGGCCGCCACGAGCGACGCGGAGCTGCAGCGCGCCATCCACGCCATGCTCCGCGAGCGGCCGCCGCTGCGCGAGCCGGCGACCGGGCGCGCCGCGGTGTCGAGCGCGCATCCGGTGGCCACCGCCGCCGGTGTGGAGATCCTGCGCGCCGGCGGCAACGTCGTGGACGCCGCCGTGGCCGTGAGCTTCGCGCTCGGCGTCGTGGAGCCCGACGCGAGCGGCGTGGGCGGCTACGGCGAGATGGTGCTCAAGCTCGCGAGCATGGAGCGCCCGACGGTCATCGAGTTCATGACGCGCGTGCCCGAGGCCGCGTCGCTCGACAACGCGTCGCTGCTGCAGAACGGCCGCTACCCCGACGACGGGCCGGTGCTCGTCAACGTGCCGGGCACCGTGGCCGGGATGTACACGGCGTGGCAGAAGTACGGCAGCGAGAAGATCGCCTGGAAGGACCTGCTGGCGCCCGCCATCCGCGCGGCGCGCGACGGCTACGTGGTGAGCGACGGCCTGGCCACCACGCTCGCCACCGAGCGCGAGCACTTCGAGAAGTACGAGGGGAGCCGCGCCCTCTTCTTCCGCGACGGCGAGCCGCTGCAGGCGGGCGACACGCTGCGCAACCCGGACCTCGCGCACGTGCTGGAGGTGATTGCCGAGAAGGGGGCGGACGGCTTCTACGAGGGGGAGATCGCGCGCCGCTGGGTGGCCGACCTGCACGGCCACGGCAACGCCATGACGCTCACCGACCTGGCGCGCTACTACGCGCCGGAGCGCGAGGCCGTGGCCGGCACCTACCGCGACTACACCATCTACTCCGCCGCGCCCCCGGTGAGCGGCGGCGCGGGGCTGGTGGCGCGCCTCAACTCGCTCGAGCTGTTCCCGAATCCGAAGCCGTACACCGAGGACGCCGCGACGCTGCACGCGGCGCTCACCGCCTGGCAGCTCGAGCCCAGCTCGCGCGGCCGCGTCGCCGACCCGGGGCTCTGGCCGGTGGACATCGCGCCGATCGTCAGCAAGGACACGGCACGTGCGCGGTGGGCGTGCTTCGACCCCGGTCGCGCGCTGCGTCCCGCGGAGCTGGCCGGCGACGCGCTGCCGTGCGCCGCGGCGAAGGGCGGCGACGTGAAGGCCAGCGCGGCGACGCGGGACGACGACGCGAGCGACCCGCCCGCGCCCCACCCCCCCGCACTGGAGTCGCCCTGCGGCGACGACCACGCCGCGGAGGTGGGTCACTGCCACTCGTCCGGCACCACGGCGTTCGCGGTGGCGGACGCGGACGGCAACGTGGTGGCGGTGACGCAGACGCTGGGCACCTGGGGCGGCAACTTCTACGTCACGCCGGGGCTCGGCTTCCTCTCCAACGACAAGCTCACCTCGTACGGCACCGATCCCTCGCGCTACGGCGCGCGGCTCCCCTTCGCGCGCAACGGGAGCACGCTCGCGCCGACCATCGTCGTGCGCGACGGCAAGCCGGTGTTCGCGGTGAGCGCCGCCGGCAACGCGTGGATCACCGCCGCCGTCTACGAGACGCTGCTCGGCGCGATGGACTACGGGCTGGGCCCGCAGCGCGCGCTCGAGCTGCCGCGCTTCCTCCCCGGCCGCTCGGTCGGCAGCGGCGCGGACGCACGCTTCTCGATCCAGCTCGAGGACGGCTTTGCCCCCGACGTCGTGCGGCGGCTGCGCGAGCTGGGCTACGACCTGAGCTTCGTCTCGCTGCGCGGCGAGCTGCGCGAGGGCTACGGCGCCGCGGTGGCGATCCACGGCGACCGCGTGACCGCGGGCGCGGACCCGCGGCGCTCGGGCGCGGCGGGTGCGGTGCCGTGAGCGGCGGCGAGCCCGCGCGGCCGGGATACATTTCGTCGCCCCGCGCGACCATCGCGCCCCCATCCACGCCATCGTCCGCCCGCATGGACCTGAACGAGTACCAGGAGCTCGCCGCCCGCACCCTGGGCCGCGACCGCACGCACGAGCAGCAGCTCGCCAACGCCGCCCTCGGCCTCGCCGGCGAGGCGGGCGAGGTCGCGGACACCATGAAGAAGCATCTCTTCCACCGCCATCCGCTCGACCGCGACGCGATGGTCAAGGAGCTCGGCGACTGCCTGTGGTACGTGGCCGCGATGGCCACCGTGCTGGGCGTGGAGCTGGACGAGATCGGCGCGCGCAACATCGAGAAGCTGCGCCGCCGCTACCCCGAAGGCTTCTCCTTCGAGCGCAGCCTCAACCGGCCGGCGGAGTAGCCGCCGGCCGGCCGGCCGCGGGCGCCTCACTCCGCGCGCAGCGCCTGGATCGGGTCCGCCCGCGCGGCGCGCAGCGCGGGGAGCGCGCACGCCACCACGGCACATCCGGCGAGCAGCAGCGCCATCAGCACGAACGTCGGCACGTCGAGCGGGCTCACGGCGAAGAGCAGCCCGCGCAGGAGGCGCATGACGGCCACCGCGAGCGCGGTGCCGACGACGATGCCCGCCAGCGCCAGCCGCATCCCGCTCCCGAGCACGAGCCGCACGATGCCGCGCGGCTGCGCGCCGAGGGCGATGCGCACCGCCGTCTCGCGCCGCTGCTGCGTGATGGTGTACGACAGCACGCCGTAGATCCCCGTCAGCGCGAGCAGCAGCGCCAGCCCGGCGAACGCGCCGACGAGCAGCGCGCGGAAGCGCGGCGCCGCCACCGAGTCGTGGAGCAGGCCGTCCATCGTGTACAGCTCCTCCACCGGGATCTGCGGGTCCACCTCGGCCACCGCGGCGCGCAGCGCGGGGGCGAGCGCCAGCGGCTCGCCCCGCGTGCGCGCGACGAGGAACATCGACCGCCACCACAGATGCTGCGGGTACGGCACGTAGATCGTCGGCGCCGGCTCGGCGTCGAGTCCGGCGTACTTCACGTCGGCCACCACGCCGACGATGGTGAGGCGCGGTGCATCCGGGTCGGGCTCGCCCGTCTGGATCCACTTGCCGACGGCGTCGCCGGCGAAGTGGCGGCGGGCGAAGGTCTCGTTCACGATCGCCACCTCCGGCGCGCCGTCGCGGTCGGCATCGGTGAAGCTCCGACCGTGCAGCACGGGGATGCCGAGCGTGCGGAAGTAGTCCGCGCCGACGAGCAGCTCCTCGGCCACCGGCGGCGCCGCGCCTGGCGACGGCGCCGTCCCCTCGGGCGTGTACGGGTTCCGCATCCGCAGACGGTCGGGCGGTACGGACATGCTCACGCTGGCCGCGGTGACGCCGGGCAGCCGCGACACCCGCGCCAGCACCTCGTCCCAGAAGCGCTCGATCCGCGCTTCCTCGGCGTAGCGCCGCTCGGGCAGCGCGACGCTGGCGACGAGCACGCCGTCGCGCGCCACGCCCGCGTCCACCTGCTGCAGTCGCTGCAGGCTCCGCACGAGGAGCGCCGCACCCACCAGCACGGTGAGCGCGAGGGCGAACTGCGCGACCACCAGCCCCCCGCGCAGTCGCCGACGACGGCGTCCTTCGCTGCCTCCACGCCCGCCCTCGCGCAGGCTGGCCGCCAGCAGCGGCTCCGGCGCCGACAGCGCCGGCACGAGCCCGACCACCAGTCCGGTGACGACGGCGACACCGGCGGTGAACAGCAGCACCGCACCGTCGATGCGCACCGGCGCCGGCAGCACCAGCCCGCCGGGCAGCAGGGCGAGCAGCACGCGAACGCCCACCAGCGCCAGCAGCAGGCCGAGCACGCCGCCGATCCCGGCGACGAGCACGCTCTCGGCCAGCAGCTGCTGCACGAGCCGGCGCCGGCCCGCGCCGAGCGCGGTGCGCACCGCGATCTCCGGGGCGCGCGTGGTGGCGCGGGCGAGCAGCAGGTTCGCCACGTTCGCCGCGGCCATGAGCAGCACCAGCGCGACCGCGCCATAGAGCGCGAGCAGCGTCGGGCGGGTGTCCTGCACGAGCCACTCCTGGAGCGGCATCGTGGCGTACGACCACTGCGGCGGCGAGTCGGGGTACTGCCGCTTGACGGCCGACGCGAGCGCGCCCAGTTCGGCCCGCAGGTGAGGCTCGGTCGTGCCGGCCTTCAGCCGGCCGATGCCTCGCAGCCAGAACGGCGCGCGATAGTCGGGGGGCTCCAACTGCAGCACCGGCCAGACGTCGTCCGCCGGCAGCCCGGGGATCCGGAAGCCCGGCGGCATCACGCCGACGACGGTGTGCCCGACCCCGTCCAGGACGATCGTGCGACCGAGCACGTCGGGCGACGCGCCGTACGACGACCGCCAGTACGCATCGCTGAGCACCACGACCGGCGCCGTGCCGGGCCGATCCTCGCTGGCGAGGAAGAGGCGGCCGAGCTGTGGCGCGACGCCGAGCGCGCGGAAGGCGCCCGACGTGAGGCTGCTTGCCGCCACCTGCCGGGCCTCGCCCGCCGAGGTGACCGTCATCCCCGCCAGGGCCTGTGAGATCACGCCGAACTCGGCGAACGCCGGCAGCGTCGCGAGCGCGACGGCGTCGGCGGTCGAGAGCCCGGACAGCGCGGGCCCGTCCGCGTTCGAGAGGCCGACGACGACGATCTGCTCCGCGCCCGGATACGGCGGCGGGCGGAGCAGCACGGCGTTCACGACGCTGAAGACGGCGGTGTTGGCGCCGATGCCGACGGCGAGCGAGAGCACCGCGACGAGCGTGAATCCGGGGGCGCGGCGCAGGCCGCGGGCGGCCAGGCGCAGGTCGCGGACGAGGCTCTCCAGCCAGCGGCCGGCCCGTTCGTCGCGCACTTCGTCGTGGTACCGCGCACGTCCACCGAAGGCCACCAGCGCCCGACGGCGCGCCTCGGCCGTCGTCATCCCCAGGCGACGATTCTTCTCGGTGTGCATGTCCAGGTGGAACTGGAACTCCTCGTCCAGCTCGTCGACCTGCTCGTCCCGGCCCCGCCAGCGAGCCAGCCACCCTCCGAGGCGCGCCATCGTGTCTCCTCTCGATTGTCTGGGGTAGAGTGCGCCCGCTTCTCTCGATTGTCAAGAGAAAGCGCGAGCGTTGGACGGCTCGTCGTCGGGCCCGTACTTTGGGGCGCCGTACTCCCCCACCCGTCACTCCACCCGAGTCTCGGCGCATGTCCACGATCCGTCTGTCGCTCGCTGCGGGGGCGCTGGCCCTGGCGCTCGTCCCGCACGCCCCGTCCGAACCTGCCGTCGCGCCCGACCTGCCGGCGCCGAAGCCCTCGTTCGCCGAGCCCAGCCTGTCGCCCGACGGGCGCGAGCTGGCCTTCGTCTCCGGGGGCGACGTCTGGAGCGTGCCTCGGGAGGGAGGCGTGGCGCGCCTCCTCGTCTCGCACGAGGCCGACGAGAGCCGGCCGCTCTTCTCGCCGGACGGGACGCGGCTCGCCTTCGTCTCCACGCGCACGGGCAACGGCGACCTGTACGTGCTGGTCCTCGCCACCGGCGAGCTGCGGCGCGTGACCTACGACGACGGCCGCGACCAGCTCGACGGCTGGTCGCACGACGGGAAGTGGCTCTACTACTCCTCCTCCAGCCGCGACATCTCGGGGATGCAGGACGTCTGGCGGGTGAGCGCCAGCGGCGGCACGCCGATGCCCGTCGCCGCCGACCGCTACGCCTCCGAGTACTGGGCGGCCGAGGCGCCCGACGGGCGCCGGATCGCGATCACGGCGCGTGGCGTGGTGGCGTCGCAGTGGTGGCGCAATGGGCACAGCCACCTGGACGAGAGCGAGATCTGGCTGGTGGGCAACGTCGCCCCGGGGCAGGAGGGCGCGCCCGCCTACTCGGCGCTCACCACCGGGGGCGCGAAGAGCGCCTGGCCGATGTGGTCGCCGGACGGGGGCACCGTCTACTTCATGAGCGACCGCAGCGGCGCCGAGAACCTGTGGGCGATGCCGGCTTCCGGCGGCCAGGCGCGGCAGCTCACGCGCTTCACCGACGGGCGCGTGCTCTGGCCCTCCATCGGCCAGGACGGGCGGACGATCGTCTTCGAGCGCGACTTCGGGCTGTGGGCGGTGGACGTCGCCGGCGGCGAGCCGCGTCGCATCGACGTCACGCTGCGCGGCGCGCCGGCCGGCGCGGCGGCCGAGCACCTGCGGCTGACGAACGGGCTGCAGGAGCTGGCGCTCTCGCCGGACGGGAAGAAGGTGGCGTTCGTGGTGCGCGGCGAGGTGTTCGCGGCGTCCAGCAAGGACGGCGGCGACGCGGCGCGGGTGACGGAGAGCCCCGCCCTGGAGGACCAGCTGGCGTGGGCGCCGGACAGCCGACGGCTGGTGTACGCCAGCGACCGCGAGGGGCACGACGAGCTGTACCTGTACGACTTCACCACCCGCGCGGAGACGCGGCTCACGAGCGGCGACGGCGACGCGGTGACGCCGCGCTGGTCGCCCGACGGCACGCGGCTGGCCTACGTGCGCGGTGGGCGCGAGCTGCGCGTGCTGGACGTCGCGTCGAAGCGCGACCGGGTGGTGGCGCGCGGCGGCTTCGACCGGCCACCCTTCCTCTCCGACCGCGCCTACGCCTGGTCGCCCGACGGGCGCTGGATCGCCTACTCCATGCCGGCCGGCGGCAAGCAGTTCACCAACCTCTTCGTGGTGAGCGCGGAGGGCGGGGAGAGCCGGCCGGTGAGCTGGCTCTCCAACGTCTTCAGCGGCGCGGTGAGCTGGAGCCCGGACGGCACCTACCTGCTCATGAGCACCACGCAGCGCACCGAGCCGGCGCAGCTGGCGCGCGTGGACCTGGTGCCGCACGCGCCGCGCTTTCGCGAGGACCAGTTCCGCGGCCTCTTCGAGCCGGAGGCGCCGCGGCCGGCGCAGCCGCAGCCGTCGCCCGACAGCGCGGTCCGGCCCGACTCCTCGGCGAGGGTCGCGGCGCGCGACAGCGCCGCCGCCCGGCGCGACTCGGCGCGGCGCGACGCCACGCACCGCACGGAGATCGTCTTCGAGGGCATCCGCGAGCGGCTCTCCTTCGTCCCCACCGGGCTCGCCGTCAACGCGCACGCCATCAGCCCGGACGGCAAGCAGGTGGTGCTGACGGCCAACGTCGCCGGCCAGACGAACCTCTACGTGTATCCGCTGGACGAGCTGGCCGACGACGACCCGGTGGCGCGCCAGCTCACCTCCACGTCGGGCTTCAAGAGCGACGTGCAGTGGTCGCCGGACGGCAAGGAGGTCTACTTCCTCTCCGGCGGTCGCATCCAGGCGGTGAAGGTGGAGGGCGGCGCGCCGCGCACGGTGGCGGTGACGGCCGAGATGGACGCCGACTTCGCGGCGGAGAAGGGGGAGGTGTTCGCGCAGGCGTGGCGCTACCTGCGCGACAACTTCTACGACGAGCGGATGCACGGCGTGGACTGGGCCGCCGCGCGCGAGGAGTGGGCGCCGCGCATCGCCGGCGCGCGCACGCAGCCGGAGATGCGCCGCCTGCTCTCGCTCATGATCGGCGAGCTGAACGCCTCGCACATGGGCGTCGGCGGCCCCGCGGCGCAGCCGCCGCACACGGGGCGGCTGGGGCTGCGCTTCGACCGCGCCGCCTACGAGCGCGACGGCCGGCTGCGGGTGACGGAGGTGGTCCCGCTCGGCCCCGCCGCGCTGGCCGGCGGCATCGGCGTGGGCGACCTGCTCACCGCGGTGGACGGGCAGCCGGTGGACGCGCGCACGAACCTGGACGCCCTGCTCGCCTACCGCACCGGCAAGCGCACGGAGCTGACGATCGCGCCCGCCGCCGGCGGCGCGTCGCGCACGGTGGCGGTGCGGCCGGTGAGCACGGGCACGGCCAAGGGGCTCCTCTACCGCGCCTGGGTGGAGAGCCGGCGCGACTACGTCGCGAAGGCGAGCGGCGGCCGGCTGGGCTACGTGCACCTCTACGACATGTCGCAGAGCTCGCTCGACCAGCTCTACCTGGACCTCGACGCCGAGGCGCACGAGAAGGAGGGCGTGGTGGTGGACGTCCGCAACAACAACGGCGGCTTCGTCAACGCCTACGCGCTCGACGTCTTCACCCGCCGCCCGTACCTGACGATGCAGTCGCGCGGCTTCCCGCAGGTGCCGGCGCGCACGCAGCTCGGCCAGCGCGCGCTGGAGCGCCCGACGGTGCTGGTGACCAACCAGCACTCGCTGAGCGACGCCGAGGACTTCACGGAGGGCTACCGCGCGCTGGGGCTGGGCAAGGTGGTGGGCGCGCCGACGGCGGGGTGGATCATCTACACGTCCAACACCACGCTGCTCGACGGCACGTCGCTGCGGCTCCCCTTCCAGCGCATCCGCGACGCGCGCGGCAACGACATGGAGCTGCACCCGCGGCCGGTGGACGTGGAGGTGGTACGCCCGGTGGGGGAGAGCTACACGGGGCGCGACCGCCAGCTCGACGCGGCGGTGCGCGTGCTGCTGCAGACGGTGGCGGCGCGCAAGGCCGAGGCGGGCGGCGGGTGAAGGAGTGCCTCGGGCCGGCATCTACGCTCATGAGGGGAACGGATGCGTCGGAGAGGCCGGATGCGTCGGATCGCTCCTCGCGGCGGGGAGCGATGAGCGCGAGACGATGAGGGTGGCGTCATCTCGATTGCGAGCTTCTTCGCGGACCGCGCGGCCTTCGGGGCATGATCAGAGGCAATCTTCTGGAATAGCAGCTCACCGGGTCGGTGATCGGCGCGTTCTTCCAGGTATACAACACGCTGGCTTCGGTTTCTTGGAGCACGTGTACGTTCTCGCGCTGGAATACGAGCTACTGGCGCGCGGACATCGCGTTGCCCGAGAAGTCGGTGTTCGCGTGATGTACAAGGGAACTGAACTCACGACGCAGCGGCTCGACATGCTCGTCGACGAGAAGCTTGTAGTGGAGGTCAAGTCCACGCACGACCTCCACAAGGCTGCCCCGCGCCAACTTTACAATTACCTCCGCGCCACCAATCTCGAGCTCGGGCTACTATTCCACTTCGGCCCAGAGCCCAAGTCCTACCGCCAGGTCTGTCGCAACGCGAGGGTCGATCCGACGCATCCGGCCTCTCCGACGCATCCGTTCCCCTCATGAGCGTAGATGCCGGCATGAGCGGAGATGCCGGCATGAGCGGCAGCATTCACTCCGCCCGCAGCGCTGCCGCAGGATCCGCCCGCGCCGCCCGCCGCGCCGGCATCCAGCACGCCACCAGCGCGACGGCGAGCAGCAGCGCCGGCATGGCGGCGAAGGCCGCCGGGTCGTGCGGGCTCACCTGGTAGAGCAGGCCGCGGAGCAGCCGCGTGAGCGCCAGCGCCGCGCCTGCGCCGGCGACGATCCCCACCAGCGTCACCGCCACGCCCTGCCGCAGCACCATCCGCCCCACCGCCGCCGGCGGCGTACCGAGCGCGATGCGCAGGCCGAACTCCGAGGTGCGCAGGCTCACCGCGTACGACAGCACGCCGTAGATGCCGATCACGCCGAGGAGCAGCGTCGTGCCCGCCGCGGCGGCGAGCAGCCAGGCGACGAGCCGCGCCCGCGCCAGCGCGCCGTCCACCACACGCTCGAGCGTGCGCACGCGCGCGATCGGCACCTTGGCGTCCACCGCGTGCACCGCCCGTCGAACGGCCGGCACGATGCGCCCCGGCGGCACCGTCGTGCGCACGACGATCGTCTCGGCGCCGGGCCAGAGTGGGAGTCGGGCCGCCTGCGCCGAGTCCACCGGCGGGTCACTCAGCACGGGGAGGTAGACCGCGCGTCGGGCGCCGGCGGCGATCGTCGCACCGGGCACGTCGCCCACCACGCCGACGATGCGGAACCACTGCGCTCGCCGCTCGCCGATCCGCAGACGGCGGCCGACCGCGGCGGTCGTGCCGCCGACGTGTGCGCGGGCGAAGGCGGCCGAGACCATGACACCCGGCTCGGCCGCGGCCAGGTCCGCACGCTCGAAGCCGCGTCCGGCCAGCAGCGGGATGCGCATCGCGGCGAAGTAGCCGGGCGTCGCCAGCCCGAGCGCCGTCTCCGACGCCGTGCTTCCCGGTGCCGCGTCCTCCGTCGCCACGGCGACGAGCTGCACCTCGGGGAGCGTCGTGAGCGGGAGGAGGTCGGCGGCCTCCGCGTCGACCACGCCCGGCAGCTCCCGGATGCGCGCGAGCACGTCGGCATAGAACGCGGCGCTGGCCCGATAGGTCGGATAGGGGCGGAAGGGCAGCTCGAGATCGAAGGCCAGCACGCGGGTGGGATCGAAGCCCAGCTCCGCGGCCCGGAGCTGACGGTAGCTGCGCGCCATCACCGTCGCGCCGATGAGCAGCGTGAGCGACAGTGCCACCTGCAGCGCGACCAGCAGCCGCTGCGTCCAGCGCGCCTCGCGTCCCGCGGTCGCCCGGCCGGTGCCGCGCAGCAGGGAATAGCCCGCGCCATGGCCGGCTGCCAGCGTCACGGCGGTCAGCACCAGCGCGCTCGCCAGCGTCAGCCCCACGGCGACGGCGAGCACCACGCCGTCCACGCGCAGCTCGTGCAGCCGCGGCAGCTCGCCCGCCGAGAAGCCGAAGCGCAGGCCGGCCCCGACGCGGGCGACGGCGAGGCCGATCACCCCGCCCGCCGCGGCTACCAGCGCGGCCTCGGCGAGCGCCCGCCGCGCGACGTGCCGCGTCGCGGCGCCCAGGGCGCGCGCCATCGCCACCTCGCGGCGGCGCCGCTCGGCTCGCACCAGCGCCAGGTTGGCGACGTTGGCCCAGGCCACCAGGAGGACGAACGCCGTCGTGCCGAGGATCAGCACGAGCGCCGGCCGCACGTCGCGCGTCATCTCCTTGCGCAGCGGCACCACCCGCGCCTGCACACCGCCCTGCGCCAGCCGCTCCGGCGCGGCGTCGGCGTACGGCAGGGTGGCGGCCAGATGCTGCAGCTCGGCCGCTGCCTCCGAGGGCTCGACGCCGGCGCGCAGCCGGCCGACGCCCGTCAGGTAGAGGTTGCGCAGCCCGGCGGAGGACGCCGGCTCGACGGGGAAGGCGAACCAGAGCTGCGTCCGCGGCCCGGGGAAGTGAAAGTCGGGCGGCATCACGCCCACCACCTCGCGTGGCAGGCGGTTGATCTCGATCGTGCGCCCCACGATCCGGGGGTCGGCGCCGTAGCGGCGCACCCAGAGCGCGTGGCTCAGCACCACGGTGGGCGGTGCCCCCGGCCCGTCCGCCGCGTCGCTGAAGACGCGGCCGAGGAGCGGCCGGGCTCCGAGCACGCCGAAGAGGTTGGGCGTGACGAGCGCCGCGTCCACCAGCTCCGGCTCGTCGCCGCCGGTGAGGTTGAGCACCCGATCCAGGTAGGCACCGAGGTCGGCGAGGGTGCGGCTGTGCGCGCGGTAGTGCAGGTAGGTGCCGTCCGACAGCCCACCACGCTCCACGCCGAAGCCCGGCGCGGCGTGCCCCACGGCCACCAGGCGGTCGGCGCGCGGGTAGGGCAGGGGTTTGAGCAGGACAGCGTACGCCAGCGTGAACACCGCGGTCGCCGCGCCGATGCCGAGTGCCAGCGAGGCGACGGCCGCCGCAGCGTAGCCGGGCGCGCGGCGCAGGGCGCGGAGGCCGAGTCGCAGGTCGCGCCCGGCGTCCTCCAGCCAGCGGCCGCCGCGCTCGTCGCGCATCTCCTCCTTGAACCGCTCGCGCCCGCCGAGCGCCACCAGCGCCCGGCGGCGCGCCTCGGCCGTGCCCAGGCCCAGCCGGCGGCCCTGCTCGGCGTGCATGTCGACGTGAAACTGCAGCTCCTCGTCCAGCTCGCGCTCGGCCGCCTCGCGATGGCGCACGCGCCACCACCAGTCGCGGATGGTCCGGACGCTCGGCACCGGGCGCCCTACTCCGCGGTGCGGAGGACGAGGTTCACGGCGGCCGACAGCCGCTCCCAGTGCGCCCGCTCGGCCGTGAGCTGGCGGCGCCCGGCGGCGGTGAGCTGGTAGTAGCGCGCCCGCCGGTTGTTCTCGGTCACCCGCCACTCGGCGGTGATGTAGCCCTGTCGCTCGAGCCGGCGCAGCGCTGGGTAGAGCGAGCCCTGGTTCACCTGCAGCACCTGGCGCGACCACTGCTGGATGCGCTCGGTGATCCCCCACCCGTGCATCGGCGCGAGCTGCAGCGCCTTGAGCACGAGCATGTCGAGCGTCCCCTGCAGCAGGTCGCCGCGCTCCACGTCCCGGTCCGCCATCCGTCCCTCTCCTCTCGATCGTCTGGGGCAACGATCGGGGCTTTACTCTAGATTGTCAAGAGGAAAGGGCGGGGCCGCGTCCGGCCGGACGAGGAGCAGCGCGCGCAGCGCGATCGCATCGCCCGCCGGGTCGCGCACCGCGCCCTGGCCGACGCAGTCCACCACCGCGCGCAGCCAGCCCTCGTCCGCGGTGGCGACCGCCGCCAGCTCGGCCAGCGCCCGCTCGGTGCCGACGCCGCGGCGCGCGGCGAGCGCTCGCCGGGCCGCGGCGGCCAGACGCGCCACGGCGGCCCGCTGGTGTCGCGGCGCCGCGCGCTCGGCCGCCGCCACGTGCCGCAGCAGGGTGCGTCGCAGCGTGACGTCCGGGCTGGCCACGAGATCCAGCGCCTCGCGCGACCGCTCGCCGTCGCACCACGAGGCGACCGCCGCGAGCGCACGGCGCGCGAGCATGGCGTCGAGCTGCACGCTCCTGCCGCCGGCGCGCGACGCCACGCGCCAGAGCGCGGCCGGCGCGTCGCTCGGCGGCGCGTCCGTCGAGTGGTCGTTTGCGGCTTCGGGCAGCTCGCCGGCGAGCAGTACGTTGCGCGTCCCCCGTGCGAGCAGCGCGAGATAGCCCGGCGTCGTGCCCGCCGGCGCGCCGGCGGCGGCGACGAGGACGACGTCCTCGTACCGCCCCGCGTCGCGGTGGGAGGGTACACCCGCCGAGCGCATGTCCACGTCCGGGTCGGTGGCCGGCTGCACGGTCGCGAGCACGTCCGCGAGCACGTCGGCGTGCATGTTCGCGTGCGTGCCCACCTGTGTGCCCACCGGCATGGCCACCTGCATGGTCACCTGCATGTCCGCGTACATGCTCCTCCTGGCATCCGCCGGGTCGTCCCGCCAGCGGAGGAATGTCGTCCGCAGCGCTTCGGTCAGCTCCGGGAGGCTCGCGTCCGGACGCGGCGGGGTGGGCGCGATCCGGCTGATCCCTTCACCGTCGCGCTCATGCACCGGCAGCGCGTGCGCCGGCGCGCCCACCAGGCGTGCGGCGTCGCCCAGCTTCGCGCGCAGCGTGCGCTCCACGCCCAGCACCACCTCGGCGCCGGCCGGCGGCATGAAGGCGTAGACGCTCACCTCGGCGTGCGGCGAGCCCAGTCGTGCCACGCGTCCCACGCGCTGCTCCAGTCGCGCCGGCGTCCACGGCAGGTCCAGGTGCACCACGACGGACGCGTCCTGCAGCCCGATCCCCTCGCTCAGCACGTCCGTGGAGAGGAGGAGGTCGATGCGCTCGGCCGCGGGCGGTGGCGCCACACCGTGGGCGCGGGGCGCGAAGCGGCGCAGCGCCTCGGCGCGCGAGAGCGTGCCGCCGGCAACGCGCGCACCGCTGCCGGTGAGCGCGCAGACGCCGCCGTCGCGCGCCAGCAGCCGGTAGAGCGCATCCACCGTGTCGGCGTGCTCGCTGAACGCCACCACGCGCTCACCGGCGTGTCGGGCGCGCAGACCGCGCAGCGCCGCGGCGCGTGCCGCGTCGCTCTCGGCGCGCAATGCGTCGAGCAGGCCGCGCACGGCGTCGCGATGGGCGCGCACGGTGCGCAGCAGCCGCATGGCCGGCGCCGTCCCGCGCGGGCCGGCGAGCAGCTCGGGGAAGTCGAGCTGCACGGCGTCGTCCGCCACCACCCAGCGCCGCAGCTCGGCGAGGGTGGGATGGTGCCCGGCCTCCAGCGCGGCGGCCAGCGCCTCGGCGCGGGCGAGGCGCCGGCGCAGCGCCCCCCGCAGCGCGCCCACGCTGGAGCTCCACCGGCGCACGAGCCCGTGGACGACGAGCGCACCCGCGTCGCCGCCGTCGCTGGGCGGCAGCGGCGGCGGCAGGGCGAGCAGCCGCTCGAGGACGGCATCCTGCGCGACCGGCGCCAGCCAGTACGGCCCGCGGACGCGCGGCGCGTGATTGCCGGGCGGCAGCACCGCACCACCGCGCCGCACCACGCAGCGCGCCAGCGTCGCATCGTCGAGTGACGCCGCCCCGGCGCCGAGGAACAGCGCGAGCTGCGCGTGCAGCTCGGCGGCGCGGTTGTGCACCGGCGTGGCGCTCAGCAGCAGGACGCGGGCGCCGCGCGTCAGCGCGGCGAGCCGCCGGTAGCGGCGCGTGCGCGGATTGCGGAAGTGGTGTGCCTCGTCCACGACCACGAGATCGTGGCGCGGCGCCGCCGCGATCGCGGTCGCGGGCGCCGCCGCGGCACGCCCGAGCGACTCGGCGGAGCGGAAGGGGATGCGCACCCCGGTGCGGCGCAGCGCCTCGCCCCACGCGGCGCGCAGCCCGGCCGGCGCGACGAGCAGCGGCCACCGCGCCCCGCGGGCGATGGCGAGCGCGACGTAGCTCTTCCCCAGTCCCGTATCGTCGGCCAGGAGGGCACCGCCGAACTCGTCGAGCGCGGCGCGGAGCCGGGCCACCGCCTCGGCCTGGTGGGGGAGCAGCATCACGTCGCCGATCACGATGGGGGATCCCGTGTCCGCCGGTGGCGCGACGTCCGCCAGCCAGGCACTGGCGATGAGGTGCCGCACCCGCATCGCGCTCACGGTGCGGAGCTCCGGCGGGGCGGCGGCCGCGGCATCGCCGGCGGCGCCGTCGTCGGCCGCGCCGTCGTCAGACGCGAGCGTGAGGTCGGCGCGCGACGTCACCGGCGCGCCCACGCCAGGAGCGGGGCGACGAGCGCGGCGTCGAGCCCGTACGCGCGGAGCAGGGCGGCGTGCAGCTCGTCGTCGGGCGGCGGCTCGCCGCCCCAGGCGCGCTCGGCCAGCGGCGCGAGCAGGGCGCGGGCACGCGGCCAGTCGCGTGGCAGCGGGAGGAGCGCGACGGTCCAGGCGAGATGGCGCGCGTAGCCGCCGCGCGCCGGCTCGGCCAGCAGCGCGAGCCAGGCGGCGGCGAGCGGCGCGTTGAGCAGCGCGGCGAGGGCGAGCGCATCGCCGTCGTTCGCGCAGCGGGCGACGTAGCAGCTGTTGAGCGGCACCGTGCGATCGCCGGCGGGCAGGACGGCGGCGCGCGGCCGGCGGGCGACGTCGGCCCAGACCACGCGCGGCCGGTCGTGGTGCGCGGCGGCCGTGCGGAAGAGCGCCCACCATGGCGCACCGGCGCGGTTGTCGGCGCGCCGCTGGAGGCGCGCGCGCCACGGCTCCAGCCAGCGGCGCACGCCGGGGGGCAGCGCCGGCAGCGGCTCGCCGTCCTCACCGTGCGTCCAGACGATGCGCTCGTCCCCCGGCGCGGTGCGCCATGCCGTCAGCGTCTCGCCACGCAGCACGGGGCGCAGCGCCTGCGGCTCCAGGCCCAGGGCAAGGCGCATCGGCCGCGTGACGTCGCGCTCGCCGGCGCCGCGCAGGAGGAACGCGGCGTTGCACCCACACTTGACGCCGAGCAGCGGCCGGCCGGCCGGGCCGAGGGCGAGCGAACGGCCGGCGGCGGCGAGCGCGGTGAAGGCGCGGCGCACGTCGGCCGGCGCGAGGATCCACGGCGCGGCGGGGTCCGCGCCCAGCGCCAGCTCGCGTGCCGGCATCGACCAGGCGCGCGAGCCGCCGTGGCCATGCTCCACGACGCGAACGCAGCGGCGTGGTGAGCCGGGCAGCGGATCATCGCGCGAGGCGTCGTCGTCGCGCCGCGCGACGAGGAGCGACGGGTAGACCGCGGCGTCGAACAGCGCCGGGGCGCGGCTCCAGTCCTCCACCGCCAGCACCCGCGCCCGCTCGGCCAGCAGGCGGCGCACCCCACCCCCGGCGAGGGCGCGCCACAGCTTCGCGGGCAGGAGCAGGACGAGCGTGCCGTGCGGCCGCAGGAGGGTGAGCGCGCGCTCCACGAAGAGTGCGGCGAGGTCCACCTGGCCGCCGAATCCGGTGCCGGCCGCGGCCAGCCGCGCGCCCTCCGGCCAGGCGGCACCGCGGGCGACGGCGAAGCGTCGGTGCAATGCATGGCGCTCGCGCGGCGGCAGGCGGTGCGGGCGCACCCAGGGTGGGTTGCCCAACACGACGTCGAAGCCGCGGCCGGCGAGGTCGGGGAAGTGCGAGGCGAAGGTGAAGGGGAGTCCCGCGCCCTCGACGATCCGGCGGCGGCGGGCGCGGAGCTGGCGCGCGTCGGCGCGCAGCGCGGCGAGGGCGCGCCGCTGCTCGCGACTGGCGCGCGTGCGCTCGCCGAACAGGTCGGCGCCGCGCAGGGCGCCCAGCAGGTCGCGGCGTCGGTGGGCCAGGGCGGCCAGCTGCGCGTCGAGCTCGCGCAGCGCCGCGGCGCGCTCGGCCCGGTCCAGCGTGCGCGCCGCCGCAGCCTTGCGGGCGCCCGTGGCCGACGCGTAGCGGGTACGCAGCCGTGCGACAGCGGGAATCATGGCGGACGACGCGACCACCTCGAGCCCCCCACCGGCCAGCGCGTCGCCGACGCGGATGTTGCGGTCCAGGTTCGGGAGCGGCACGACGCGCAGCGGATCCGTCTCCTCCTCGTCGATCACGGCCGACAGCCAGAGGCGCAGCTCGCAGAGCCAGACGGCGGTGGGGTTCACGTCCACGCCGAAGATGCCGGTGGCGAGCAGCGTGCGTCGCACGGTGGTGGCGCTGGCGGCGTCGGCGCGGCCCGCCAGCTCGGCGAGCGTCTCCAGCGCGTGCACGAGGAAGGCTCCGGAGCCGCACGCCGGATCGAGCACGCGGAGCCGCAGCGCGCGCTCGCGCAGCGCGGCGGCCACCGGGGTGGGCAGCGGCTCGTCGCGCAGCGCCGCGCGAACGTCGGTGTCCGTCAGCCCGTCGCCGGCCAGCGCGGCCGCCAGCGCCTGGCCGGTGGCGTGCGCCACGAGCGACTGCGGCGTGTAGAAGGCGCCGCTGGCGCGGCGTGCGCCGCCGTGCATCAGGCACTCGAACGCGCGCCCCAGCATCTCCGGATCCACCGCCGCATCGCTCCACGCCGCCGCGTCCTCGCGCGCCGTGAAGCGGTAGCGCGCCAGCAGCCGGTCCGGCACCAGCGCCAGCGCGGCGTCCGGGAAGACGGCCTCGCGCGCGCGGCGCTCCAGCGCGGTGGGCGCGAAGAGGCCGCCGTTCAGGAAGGGCACGCGCCCGAACGCCCGCGCCGCCGCGGCGCGCCGCCGGAGCGGGGTGTTGAGGGTGCCGAAGAAGAGCGGGCGCAGCAGCCGCCGGTGCGTCTCGTGGTCGTGGCGCTCGAAGGCGTGCGCGAGGAAGGCGCGGTCGCCGTCCAGCCAGCCCTTGGCTTCCAGGAAGGACAGGAAGAGCAGCCGCGACGCGTACACGAGCGCCAGGTCGCGCCGCTCCCCGGCGGCCAGGCGCGCGCCACGTGCCTGCAGCGCGTCGGCCAGCGCGCCCACCACGCCCTCGAGCTCGCCGTAGAAGCGGCGCGACAGCGCCTCGCGACCCAGCACGTCCAGCCAGGCGGCGTGTGCGAGGACGTCGCTCTCGGCGGCGCCGGCGGCGTGGAGGGCGCGCAGCGTGTCGGCGTCGCTGTCCACCAGCCGCCGGCGGTCCACCGAGAGCGCCACCACGCGCACCGGCTGCCGGTCCGCCGACCAGGTCGCGACGACGGTGCCCGGTCCGTCGCCCTCCGTGGCCAGGATGCACCAGAGCGGGTGGGGGGAGCGGCGCGCCAGCGCCCGCGCGACGCGCGCCACCTGCTCGCGCAGCGGCTCGCCGGCGGCGGTCTCGATCAGCAGCGCCCGCAGCAGACCACGGCCACGGACCACCACGCAGCGGCTCCCGTCGCGTGCCAGCCCGAGCGTCGCGAGCGCCACCGGCGTGGGCGTGCCGCGGAAGCCCAGCGTGGCGGCGAGGGCGGCGAGCCCGTCGAGCGAGGTGGCGGCGGCCAGGCGCGCGGCGGCCGTGCGGAGCGGGAGCACGGCGCGACGCTACGCCGCGCCGCGGCCGGGGCCGTCATCGTCCTGTCGCCCGGCGGTGCGGATGCGCGCCGGCCCGCCCGTCCGCGACTCCCTGGTCCGCCGATCGTCTGGACGCTCGGCGCGACGCGCACCTCGGGGCGGATCGCGCCACGCCCCGCCGGTACCGGTGGGTGTGACGCGTCACGGTCGATTGGACTGTTCGACCCGGTGGGAATTGGCTCTCGCGCCGACCCGTCGGGAGCGAATAACCTACGATCTTTCCGGCGATCGGTGCGACTGGGAGAAAGAGGGTACGCCGTGCGACGTTTCGATGATGCAGATTCGGTCGGTCAGTGTGAGCCTGTGAGTGGGGACGGTGCGCCTGCCACCAACGGCCCCCGGGCGGTGCTCGAGCGCCTGCTGCGCGGCATCGAGCGTGGTGATGGGCCCGCGCTCGCCGACCTCTATGCGGAGGACGCCGAGGTGGAGCTCCCGTTCGCGCTGCCGGAGCCGCGCCGTCTCCATGGGCGCGACGAGCTGCGGGCGCATTTCGCGGCCGCCCGGCGGGCGCCGCTCGAGCTCTCGGTGCGCGACCTCGTGGTGCACGAGACGACGGACCCCGAGGTGATCGTCGCGGAGTTCGTCTACGACGGCCACGTGCGCACGACGGGGCGGGCGTTCACCGTCTCGAACGTCCAGCTGCTGCGCGTGCGCGACGGTCGCATCGTGGCGTCGCGCGACTACCACGATCATGCGCGGCTGGCCGAAGCCGTGGCCGCGCGAGCTCCGTGATCCGTACGCGGGGCACCGGGACGACGCCGGCCCGACGGCTGCAGGCACGGTCGTGCGCACACGATGATCGCAGCCGTCCCGATCGCACCTCCCTCGCTTCTCACCCTCATGACCGCACCCACCTCCTCGACGCCCGCCCGCACAACGCCACCCTCCTCGCCGCCGAGCTACGGCCCCCCGATCTCCCTGGCGCTGGCCAAGCAGGTGATGGCGGCAGCCGAGGCGGCCGCTCAGGAACGCGGCTGGCCGATGGCGATCGCCATCGTCGACAGCACGGGGCACCTCGTCCTCTTCCATCGCTGCGACCAGGCCCAGCACGGCAGCATCGTCATCGCGCAGGCCAAGGCCGAAACGGCCGTCAACTTCCGCCGGCCGACGAAGGTCTTCGAGGACGCCGTGGCCGCCGGTGGTCTCGGGCTCCGGCTGCTCGCCTCGCCGGGGCTGCTCCCCCTGGACGGCGGGTTGCCGCTCTACGCGGACGGCCGGATCATCGGAGCGATCGGTGTCTCCGGCATGCAGTCGACCCAGGACGCCGAGATCGCGCAGATCGGGGTCGCGGCGCTGGATGCCGCGACCTGAGCCCGGCGTGCCCGGCGCGGCGCCTGCACCGGCGTTCCCGCGCCAATGCGCCTCACGGACGTCGGGTGGTGACCTCGTCCTCCCGCCGGAGCGCGGGCAGCTCGCGCTCGGCACCGTCCTCCTGCAGGAGCCCCGCCGCCGGCCGACCTCGCGCCTCCCTGTCATCCCGCAGGAGCCTGCCGCAGGCAGGCGAGTGTCGGGATCCAGTGTAAGTGCCTCATAGCCGGCTACGCGGCCCGGACAGGAGATCCCGACACTCGCGCCTGCGGCGCTCCTGAGGGACGACACCGGCTCCGTTGAAAGCCTGCCGGGGCTCGGAGGATGCTCCCGCGAGGATCCATTCAACAGAGCCGCTGTCATCGGCTCTGTCGACTGCTCCCTCAGGGGGCCGAGCCGCCATCCCCGGTGGGCCTTCGAGAGAGCCGATGACAACTCGTCGTCTAACCTCCGCGACGCACGTCAACGCTGCGGCGCGGGCCCGAACACCGCGCGGAAGGCCAGGAGCGCGGCCGGGTGGTAGATCGTGGCGTGCGTCTCGCCGGGCATCGGCTCGTAGTGCCACCGCAGCCCCGGGACCTCGTTGCGCTGCAGCAGGCTCGCGAGCCGCGCGGTGAGCGCGGCGATCTCCCACTCGTTGCTGCTCGCCAGCCAGAGACGCCGCCCCGCATACGACCCCGCGGCGAGCCGCTCGGCGGCGCCGTCCAGCAGGCGGTGGTCGTTCCACCAGAGGCTCGGGTCGAAGGCGATGTACGTGTCGAACAGCGTCGGCTCGAGCAGGAACGTCTCCACCACGAACAGCCCCGCCAGCGACTCGCCGACGATCGCGCGCTCCCCGGTGGTGCGATAGTGCGCGTTCACCCACGGCACCAGCTCGTCGCGCAGGAAGGCGCGGTAGGCCGCCGATCCGCCCACCTGCGGGGCGATCTTCCGGTCCTCCGCGTTCCGGGTGGGGCCCGTGAGGTCGCGCCGCCGCTGCGTGTTCTCGATGCCGACGAGGAGGAACGGGCGCATGGTGCCGTTGCCGACGGACACCTGGAGCAGCCCCGCCACGTGCAGGAAGTCCTCCCCGATCCCGCCGTCCGGCATGTAGAGCACGGGGAGGGGCGCCGTGGTGTCGGGGCTGTAGCCGCGCGCGGCGTAGACGTTCACACGCCGCGTCTCGCCGAGCGCTCGCGAGGCGATGGTGAACGTCTCGCCGATCACGAGCGGGGCGGCGGCGGGGCGAGGGGGCGCCGCCGGCGCCTGGCCGGCGGCGGTCGTCGCGAGCGCGACGGAGAGCGCCGTGGAGAGTGCCGTGGAGCGCGCGGCAGCGAGCGGGGTGCGCATGGGACGGAGCGTGCTGGGTAGGGACGGGCGGTGGTCCTGCCGGATTGTCGCGTCACCGACCGGCGTCGCGCTACCCTCGCCGCGACGACGGCGCCGTCCCATGCAGCGCGACGCCCGCCCTGGGTCGCGCTCGATCACCCGGAGCGGACCCCGGGCCCGCTGGCCGGGCGATCCGGGCGATCCGGGCGATCCGGGCGATCGGGGAGGGGAGGGCTCGCCGCCGCCCGCGGCAGCGCCGGCACCAGCGGCTTGTGCGGCGAAGATGGTCGCGACATCGTCCATGCCCGTGTGAGCTCGATCGCATGCCGCGGCGGCGCCCTGCAGGTGGCGTCCGTGGCCGCGCACCACCGGTGCCGACGCCGCCGAGCGACGCGATGCCGTTAGGCGCGCGGACCTGTGTCGCGGGACCCGCGGGGCGGTGCGTCCGCCACGGGTCTCGGTCCGCCGGAGCTTCCGTCTGCCAGGAATTCACGCCATGTCCGACCACGTCTCGCCCGCACCGCCCGCCCCGATGTACACCGCACCCCGCGATGCGGCACGCGCCCTGTTGCGCCATACCCTCGCCACGCTCGCCTATCGGGCGAGCAAGGTGCTTCGGGACGCGCCGGCGACGTTCGCCGACTTCCGCATCGGGCCGACGACGCGGACGCCAGTGCAGATCCTCACCCACATGGGTGATCTGTTCGACTGGGCGCTGACGACGGCACAGGATCGGACGGCGTGGCACGACAGCCAGCCGCGCGCGTGGCCGGAGGAGGTGGACCGCTTCTTCGCCACCCTCTCTGCCCTGGACGCGTACCTCGCGGGGCCGGCCCCGCTGAGCGACGGCGTCGTCGAGCGGCTGTTCCAGGGGCCCGTCGCGGATGCCCTCACCCACACCGGCCAGCTGACCATGCTGCGCCGTCTGGCCGGCCACCCGGTGCGAGGGGAGAACTATCAGCGCGCCGAGATCGTGGTGGGCCGCACCGGGATCGCGCAGGCGGACTCGCGGGTGGAATTCGATTGACGGAGACCACCGACCGGCGCGCGGCGTGACCGACGATGGCGCGGTGCGACCTCAGCGCCGCCGCGCCGTCCTCACGGCCACGCCGATCCCCACCAGCCCGAGCACGCCGCCGACGACCAGCGCGATCCCGCCCGGCGGGAGCGCCGGCGGCGGCTCGTGCAGCGGGATCGTCACGGTCGGGTCGCCCACCACGGTGAACGCCGCCCACTCCCCGGCCGGGGCGCCGCGCCGCAGCGCGGCCAGCTTCGCCTCGCGCAGCGCGTCACCCACCGCCAGCCCGCGCGCGAGCGCGTCGTAGAAGTCCAGCACGAAGCGCACGGTGCGACGGTCGTCGATTCGCCAGCCGGTGGCGACCACGGCGCGCGCGCCGGCCTGCAGCAGCGGCGCGGTCAGCCCCTGCACTCCCTCGCCGTCGAGCACCACGCCGCCCGCGGTCCGGCAGGCCGAGAGCACCACCAGGTCGGCGTCGAGGTCGAGCGCCGCGAGGTCGCCCGGCAGCAGGATCCCGCTCTCCCCGTCGCCCGGCGCGAGGGCGATGGCCGAGCGGCCGATGGCGCGGTCGTCGACGATGGCGTGCGTCGCCAGGTGGATCACGCGGTAGCGGTCGAGCGGGGCCGCCTCGAGGAACGCGGCGCTCGCCTCGTCGCCGAGTCGCACGTCCGCTGCGGCCGCGTAACGGGCCACTGCGCGCACCTCCGCACCGGAGGCGGGCAGCCGCGGCAGCGCACCCGCGGAATCGAATCCCGACCGCCCGTCCGCCCCGTCGCCACGCAGCGGGCCGGGCGTGGCGGAGAAGGTCGGATCGCCCAGCGCCAGCAGGCGGACCGGGGCGCTCGCGTCGGCGCGCGGCCGTTCCCACAGTGCTGCCGCCACGCCGGCCGATGGGGCGAGGCTCACCGCGAACCGCTCCACCACGTAGCGCCCGTCCGCCATGCGCAGCGCGTCGAACGGCACGCGGTGCAGGGGGCCGTCGGGCACGACGACGAGCCGCGTCACGCCGCTGTCCAGGGCGGCGACCACCGGATCGAGCAGGATCGCGCCGAGCGTGCGCGCCAGCGCGCTCGGGTCGTCCCCGCGCTCCAGCATGGCGTCCAGGCGCGCGATGGCGTCGGCCAGCGAGTCGGCCGGCGGGAGGGCGCGGGCGCGCACGCCGGTGCGCGTGACGACGAAGACGGTGCTCGGCGCGCCCTCGCGGCCGGCCACGTACTCCACCAGCGCGGTGCGCGTGTCGGGCATCCGCGCCGCGATGCTGTGCGACACCGCGTCGCCCGCGCCGGCGGCGGTGGTGCGCAGCACCGGCTGCCGCGTCTCGTCGCTCGACACGGGGCGCCCGCCGTCGCCGGAGAGGCGCATCGCGGCGTCCTGCGTCATGTGGTCCATCAGCGTGCGCGCCCGCGCGCGCTCGGCCAGCGCGAACGCGGCCGCGGGGCGCCCGCCGGTCGCCAGGGCGGCGATCACCCGCGGCGCGCTCGGGTCGCTGGCGTCCAGGTCGTGCGCCGTGGCCTGGAAGGCGAGCAGCCGGAGCTGGTCGTCCGGGAGCGTCGCGCGCCAGGCGTCGAGCGCGTCGTTGGCCGCCGCCAGCTCCCGCGCGGCGCGCGCCAGCTCGCCACGCCGCGCGTGGATGTCCGCCAGGTGCGCCCGCGTCGTGTACACCAGCACGCGGTCGGCGCTGCTGTCCAGGGCGGCGAGGTAGCGCTCGAACTCGCGCTCGGCCTGGTCGAGCCGGCCGCGGAAGAGGGCCAGGCGCCCCGCGTCGAAGTGGAGCCCGTCGCGCCAGGCCCCCTCCCCCGTGCGTTCGGCCAGCGCCTGCGCCTCGCCGAGCACGCGCTCGGCGGCCGTCCAGTCGCGGGCCCGGATCTCCGCCGAGGCGAGCTGGCGCAGCATGGCGAACTGCTCGCTCACGTCCCCGGCCGCGCCGTAAAAGTCGGCGGCGGCGCGCGCGTGCCGCACCGCCGCCGCCGTGTCGCCGATCGACGCCTCGAGGATGGAGCGGAAGCTGTACACGCCGACGAGGCCCACGCTGTCGCCCGAGGCCGCGAACAGCTCCTCCGAGCGGCGGAGCTGCGCGTCGGCATCCACGTAGTCGCGCAGCCGCAGCGCCAGCGAGCCGAGCCCGGTGTAGACCGAACCCAGGGTGAAGTCGTTGTGCGACGCCTCGGCCTCCGCGACGGCCTCGCGCAGCGCGCGCCGCGCCTCGCCGTACATGCCGAGCGTGCGCAGCACGTCCGCCTGGCGCACCAGCGTCTCGGAGAGCGCGGAGCGGTCGTGCGCCAGCCGCTGCAGCCGGACGACCTCGGCGAGCACCACCAGCGCCGAGTCCTCCTGCGAGCGCAGGTGCAGGTTGAGCGCGGCGGAGCGGAGGCACTGCGCCTCGGCACGCCGCAGGCCCGACCGGCGCGCCACGTCCACGCAGACGCGGGCGACGCTGTCCGCCGCCTCGCCGCGCGAGTCCACCGCGAGCAGCACGCTGCGGAAGCGGAGGATCTCGGCGCCGAGCGCGGGCGGCATCGCCGGCGCGGCGCGCTCCGCGCTGTCGAGCAGTGCGAAGCCCACCGGCAGCCCCTCGCTCGGCGCGCGCACGAGGGCGAGCAGCGCGAAGGCGTTGGCCGTGGCCACGTCGTCGCCCACCGCGCGCGCGGCGGCCAGGCCGCGCGCCAGCACCGGCTCCGCGTCGCCGGGGCGCCCCTGCGCGTAATGCTGCGCGCCCAGACCCAGCGAGGCGTAGGCGGAGACGACATCCGTGTGGGGCGCGCTCGCCAGCGAGTCGTAGCGGGCGGCGGCCGCGTCGGCGTGATAGGTGAGCCGGTCGAGCGTCGCCAGGCCGAGGCGCGCGATGCGGTCCGTGGGGTCGCGCCGCGCCCGCGCCTCCCACCGGTCGCGTACGACCGTCACGCTGTCGCCCTCCACCGCGTGGAGCGCCACCAGCATCGCCTCGTGCGCGTCCGGCGGACGCGGCGGCTGGAGCGCCGCCAGCAGCAGGAGGGCGGCAAACGTCCGTCTCGTCATGGCGCGATGATAGGACACCCGCGGCGCGGGCGCAATCGGCGGGGCCGGAGCCTCAGGCGTGCCGGTACTCCCGCCCCTTCCACGCCACCCGCCGGCCGCGCGCCATCGCGGTGACCGCGACGTAGAGGACGACGAGCGCGCCGAGCGGGTAGCCGAGGGCGTTGAGGGGGGAGTGACCGAGGCCGGCGTAGATGGCCGCCCAGGCGAGCAGCGTCACGCCGGTCGCCAGCGCGCCCCAGAGCAGCACGGCGGGCGGCGCGAGCCCGGCGAGGCCTAACAGCAGCCCGATCACCGGCGCGAGCGAGACGAGCGGCGCCGAGAGCAGCGCCAGCGGGTAGAGCGCGCGTCCCACCCGCCCGAAGGGGGCCGCGTCGCGCCCGCCGGCGAACAGGTTCTTGCGCCACCCGCGCACGATCTCGCCGAGCGAGCGGTACATCCGCGTGGCCAGGTGCCGCTCGGCGGCGAGCAGCACGACGCGCAGGCCGAGCGCGGTGCCGCGCTGCGCCAGCGCCAGATCCTCCGCCACCGTCGTGCGCACCGTCGCGTGGCCGCCGAGCCGGTCGTACGCGTCGCGGGTGAAGAGGAGGAACTGCCCGTTGGCGATCTTCGCGCTCGGGCGCCGGGCGCGGTTCACGCGCTCCGTGCCGCCGTAGCGCGCCAGGATGAGCTGGAAGATCTGCGGCTGCACGAGCCGCTCCCAGAAGGAGCCCAGCTCCTGCCGCCCCGCCACGGTGAGCAGGTCGGCGTGGCGGGCCCGCAGCGCATTCACGGCGCGGACGTGCAGCTCCGGGCCGTGCGCCGTGTCGGCATCGGTGAAGAGCAGGAGCGTGCCGCGCGCCGCGGCCGCGCCGGTGGCGCACGCCCACTGCTTGCCGAACCAGCCGTCGGGGAGTGGGGGGTTGGGCACGATGCGACAGCGCGGGTCGCCGGCGGCCGCCTCCATCGCCACCGCCGCCGTGTCGTCGGTCGAGTGGTCGTCCACCACCAGGAGCTCGAGCCGCGGGTAGCCGCCGGCCAGCACCGTGCGCACGCAGCGCCCCACGTTGTGGGCCTCGTTGCGCGCGGGCACGATCACCGAGAGGAGCGGCGCGTCGGCGGGGGGCGCCGGCGAGAACTCGTCGATCGAGCGCGAGCCGCGCAGCCGCCAGGCCAGGGCGAGCGGCGCGACCAGCCACGGCAGCGCGAACAGCACCGGCGCCAGCATCATCGTGTGCGGCCGGCGGCGCGCGCCTCCGGGCACGCGCGCCGTCTCGTCATCCCACCGGGTCGTGCGCCGGGTCGCCGGGCGCGTCGGCGAGCGGCCCCGCGGCGGGGCTGCCCGGCTCGAGGCCGGCCGGGGCGGTGGTCGCCGCTCCGGCGCGCCCGCGGGCGAGCATCGTGGCCACGGTCATGTCGGCGGTGACGTTGGTGGCCGTGCGGAACATGTCCGGGATGGTGTCGATGGCGAGCAGCACGCCGATCCCCTCCGGCGGCAGGCCGGCGGCGAGCAGCACGGGCACCATCACGATCACCGAGCCCGCCGGCACGCCGGGGATGCTGAAGCTGGTCAGCACGACGGTGACGACCACGGTGACGAGCTGCACGGCCGTCAGCTCCACGCCGTAGAGGCGGGCGATGAAGAGCACGCCGCCGGTGACGCCGATCCCGGCGCCGGCGCGGAAGGTGGAGGCGGCCAGCGGGAGGAGGAAGTCGGTCAGCTCGGCCGGCAGGCGCAGGCGATCGCGCCCCTGCTCGATCATCGCCGGCAGCGAGGCGAGCGACGAGCGCGCGCTGAACGCCACCGCCTGCGCGGGCAGGGCCGCGCGGGCGAACTCGCCCGGCGGCACGCGACCGAAGAGCACCGCCGCCGGATAGAGCACCAGCGCCATGAAGGCCACGCAGGCCAGGCTGACGACCACGATGTAGCCGCCCACCGCGCCGGCCGCCTGCAGCCCCATCCGCGCCGCCAGCGGGAGCGCCAGCGCGAAGACGCCGATCGGCGCCAGCTCCAGGATCCAGCGCACCAGCGTCAGCGACGCCTCGGCCACCCCTTCCGCCGCCCCCACCACGGCCCGCCGCCGCTCGCCGCGCAGCCGGCCGGCGGCGACGCCGAAGGCCAGCGTGAAGATGATCAGCGGCAGCATGGCGCCGTCGGCCGCCGCCCTCACCGGGTTGGCCGGGACGAGCGAGACGAGCCACTCGGCGAAGCCGGGGATCTGCCGCACGCCGGCCTGTGCCCCCTCGGCCGCCGTGGCGGCCGAGGCGCGCAGCTCGGCCGCCGCGCCGGGGTCCACCGGCAGGTAGGCGAGCAGCGGCGGCGCGACGACGGCGGCGAACGCGCCGGCCAGGGCGAGCATGACGACGAAGAGGAGCACCGCCCGTCCCCCCACCCGCGCCAGCGCGCGCGCGTCGGGCATCGACGCCACGCCGACCACCAGGCTCCCGACGACGAGCGGGATGACCGTCATGCGGATGGCGTTGATGAAGAGCGTGCCCAGCGGCTCCACGGCCTCCGCCGCGCGCAGCAGCGCCGGCGATCCGGCCTGCGCGACGAGGATGCCGAGTCCGAGCCCGGCGACGAGCCCGGCGAGGACGCGAGTGGTGAGCGACGTGCGCGGCAGCGGCATGCGCGGGAAGGTACGGCGGCGCGCGCCCGACGCCAGGGCGAAAGCAGCAGGTGCCACGCTCGAGGCCCCACGCTCGAGGCACCAGGCTCCAGGGGCTCGAGCGCCATGCGGCGTTCCCTGCTGCCGAGTGCCTCGTGACTGGAACCTGCCGTTCCCGCGCCCTGGCGTCCTCGCCCCGTGCCGTTCAGATTTCCCCCGCGTCAGCCGACGCGCTGGCCATGCGGCTTCATACAGATCGGAGAGACGGATGGCATTGCACGGAGCAGAGGGGCACGTCGTGGGCTACACGCCCGCCCGCACCAATCGCGGCTGGGGCGTCGCGCTCTTCATCTGCCTACTCACCGCCAGCCTGTGGACCATGGCGTGGCTGGTGAACAGAAACACCTACGAGAATCCCAGGGACCCGCTCTCGCCCGGCTCCGAGCAGTCGATGGAGGAGCGCGGCGGGCACGCACAGGGCGCGGAGCCGGCGCAGGGCGGGGCACCGGAACACGGCGCGGCACCGGCGCCCGGCGAGGCGCCGGCCGGCCACTGAGCGGACGGGCGCGCCGACGCGGCACCACCCCGGATCTCCTGCGGCGACGACGACGGGGCTGCATCGTGAATCACGATGCAGCCCCGTCGCGCATCTGGCCGGCGCATTCCCGCGCTCGGCGGCGTCAATGCGGGTGCTCGCGCTCCTCGATCTCCTCGAGCCCGCTCGGTGCCTGATGGCCCACCGCGCCGGCGCGCGTCTCGAAGTCCACACAGTCGGCGGCCACGTCGGGATCACCCACCGCGTACTGGCTACGCGGCCGGCTGGTGACGGGCGCCGGCGCCGGCGCGGCGGCGCTCCGATCGAGGCCGTACGCCGCGTCGTTCTCCAGCGCCTGACGCTCGCCGGTGGTGTGCGCGTTCCGCGAGACGCCGGCGTTCATCCCCTCGTGCACGCCGCGTCCCATGCGCTCCCTGCTCGGGTCGTTCCGCTCGATCCGGTCGGCCATGGTGCCACCCTCCCCTGCTGCGGTTGTGGCGTGCCTGCCGCCGCGACCTGACTGCCGTGGCGGGCCAATGTGAAGATTCCAAGAGGGCAACGGCTGTGCCAGCAGGGGAGGCACCAGGCTCCAGGCACCAGGCACCAGGCACCAGGCACCAGGGGGTGCGCCGCATAGCGTCCCGTGGGTGTTCCTGCTTCCTGCTCCCTGCTTCCTGCTTCCTGATCTCTGGTCGCAGGATCCTGGTTCCTGTAACGTTGCCCCATGTCCGCTCCCGACCCACTCCACCTCCCGCCGTCGCTCGCGCCCGGGGCGCGGGTGGCGCTCGTCGCTCCGGCCGGGCCACTGTCGGGTCCCGAGGACGTCGAGCGCGGCGCGGCCAATGCGCGCGCGCTCGGCTGGGAGCCGGCGGTCGGCCGCTACGTGCTCGCGCGGCACGGCTATCTGGCGGGCGGGGACGAGGAGCGGCTCGCCGACCTGCAGTGGGCGCTGCGCGATGCCTCCATCGACGGCGTCTGGTGCCTGCGCGGCGGCTACGGCACCATGCGCCTCCTCGACGCGCTCGACTACGACGCGCTCCGCCGCCGCCCCAAAGCCATCGTCGGCTACTCCGACGTGACGGCGCTGCACGCCGCCATCGGGCGGCACGCCGGGCTCGCGGGCTTCCACGGTCCGGTGGCGCGCGCCAGGCTCCCCGAGCTCGCCGCGCGCTCGCTGCGCCAGGCGCTGACGACGCGCGAGAATCCCGCCGGCGCGGCGCCCGGCGCGCGCTGCCTGCGTGCGGGGAGCGCCCACGGCCGGCTGGCCGGCGGCAACCTGGCGCTCCTCGCCGCCCTCGCCGGCACTCCGTATGCCCCGCGCCTCGATGGCGCGATCCTCCTCCTCGAGGACGTCAACGAGGCCGTCTACCGCGTCGACCGCATGCTGCGCCAGCTCCGCCTCACGGGGATGCTCGACGGCGTGCGCGCCCTCGCCGTCGGCCACTTCACCGCCATCCCCGACGACGGCGACGAGGGTGGGCGGCTGCTCGACGACGTGCTCGGCGAGCTGGCCGACGAGCTGCGCGTCCCCTGTCTCGCCGGCCTGCCCGTGGGGCACGTGGACGAGCAGTGGACCCTCCCCCTCGGCGCTCTGGCCACGCTCGACGCCGACGCCGGCCGCCTCGACGTGGAGCTGGCCGCCGGCGGCGGCGGGCCCACCATCATCGCCGATTCACCTGTCACGGAGATCCCCATGACCCAGAAGAGCGGCGCCGATCTGATCGCCGAAGCGAAGGCCCGCATCCGCGAGGTGACGCCGGACGAGGCGCGCGAGAGGCAGCAGCGCGACCCGTCCGTCGTCTTCCTCGACGTACGCGAGCCGAACGAGTGGAACCTCGGCCACGTGCCCGGCGCGCTGCACATCCCGCGCGGCACGATGGAGACGAAGATCGAGCAGGCCGTCCCGCGCGACCGCGAGATCGTGATCTACTGCGCCAGCGGCAACCGCTCGGCGCTCGCCGCCGACACGCTGCAGCAGATGGGCTACGAGAAGGTCTCGTCGCTGGCGGGCGGCTGGCGCGACTGGGTGCAGTCGGGCGGCGCGGTGGAGGGGTGAGCGCCGACGCGGCCTCGCTGCTCGCGCACCCTGGCGTCGCCGAGGTGGCGCGGCGGCTGGCCGGACGCGAGGGAGCGGTCGCGGCGGCGGGCGGGGAGGTGCGCCGCGCCGCCGTCGCGCTCGTCCTCCGACCGGCCGAGGCCGGAACGCTCGACCTCCTCTTCATCAAGCGCGCCGAGTATCCCGGCGACCCGTGGAGTGGCCAGGTGGCCTTCCCCGGCGGGCGCCACGAGCCGGGCGACGCGTCGCTGCGCGACACGGCGGCGCGCGAGACGTGGGAGGAGACGGGCCTCGACCTGGTCCGCGACGGCCTCTTCCTCGGCGTGCTCGACGAGCTCTGGCCGCGCACGCCCACCCTGCCGCCGATCGTCGTGCGCCCGTACGTGGCCGTCGTGCGCCCGGACGCGCCGCTCGCCCTCAGCGACGAGGTGGCCGCCGCCTTCTGGGCCCCCCTCGACGCCCTCCGACAGCCGGACGCGACCTTCGAGGCGGCCGTCACCGTGCGCGGCGAGGAGCGCCGCGTCCCCGCCCTGCGTCACGCCGACTACACCATCTGGGGAATGACGGAGCGCATCTTCCGCGACTTCCTGGCGCGTCTGGCCGCGGCCTGAGCGCCCGCCCGTTGTAAGCATTTCTGCAACTCCACCGAGCGTGCCGCGGCCGGGCTTGCTCGCCTCTGCGTCGGCGGCAAAGGTTACGGCCTGTCCCTCTCCTCTCATTCCCCGTGGAGCACACCGGAGTGCACGCATGACCGATCGGAGAGTGTGCAACCCCA
>DASTRO010000033.1:0-15166 GCA_035761165.1 Gemmatimonadaceae bacterium
TCGCGCGTCTCGCGCACGCTCTTCCCGTTGTCCAGCGTCTCGAGCACGGCGAAGAGGCGCGAGTGCCGCTGCACGCCGCGGGCGAGCGCGTAGAGCCAGCGCGCCCGCGCGTGACCGGGCAGCCCGGCCCACCCGGGCAGCGCGCCGCGCGCCGCGGCCACCGCCGCATCGATGTCCTGACGGCTCCCCTGCGCCACGCGCGCGAGCACGTTGCCGTCCGCCGGATTGCGCACCTCGAAGTGCGTCGCCCCCGCCACCCAGCGCCCGCCGATGTAGTGCCCGAAGGTGTGCTCGTGCTCCGCCAGCCAGCGCCGCGCCGGCGCGTCGGACTCGGGGGCGGGGCCGAAGCTCATCGTTTGGTAGATCTCTGCGACGGAAGACATGGGTGCGCGGGTGAGGCCAGTAAGAAGTGAAGCGGGCGTCTGGCGTCTGGCGTCCGGGGGCGTCTGGCGGGGAGCGGATAGCGTGAACGATGCTGCCAGACGCTTCTCGCTAGACGCCCGTATACGCCAGACGCCAGACGCTTCTTTCACACCATCGGATGCCGGTGCGCCGCCGAATACCGTCCGGTGACGTAGTGCTCGAGCTGCCGCTCGATGTCGGTGAGCAGCCCGCTCGCCCCGAAGCGGAAGAGGTCCGGCTGCAGCCAGCGGTCGCCCAGCTCCTCCTTCATCAGGAGCAGCCAGTCGAGGGCGTTCTTCGCGGTCCGGATGCCGCCGGCGGGCTTGAAGCCGACGCGGTAGCCCGTACGCTCGTGATAGTCGCGGATCTGCCGCGTCATCACGAGCCCCACCGGCAGCGTCGCGTTCACCGGCTCCTTGCCGGTGCTCGTCTTGATGAAATCGGCGCCGGCCATCATCGCCACGTGACTCGCGCGCGCGACGTTGGTCAGCGTCGCCAGCTCGCCGGTGGCGAGGATCACCTTGAGGTGCGCCTCGCCGCACGCCTCGCGGAACTGCCGCACCTCGTCGTAGAGCGCCGGCCAGTTGCCGGTGAGCACGTGCGCGCGCGTGATGACGACGTCGATCTCGCGCGCCCCCTCGGCCACCGACGCGTGGATCTCCGCCAGCCGCTGCGCGAACGGGCTGAGGCCAGCCGGGAAGCCGGTGGACACCGCGGCCACCGGGATGTCCGTCCCCCGCAGCGCCTCGACGGCGACGGGGACGTAGGCGTGGTAGACGCACACCGCGCCGACCGTCAGCCCCAGCTCCTCGGCGCCGAGCGCGGCGAGGAGGTCGTGGCGCACGGGGGTGCGCGCCTTGGCGCAGAGACGGCGCACGTTGCCGGGGGTGTCGTCGCCGCTCAGCGTCGTCAGGTCCATGACGCGGATGGCGCGCAGCAGCCAGGCGGCCTGCCACTCCTTCTTGACCGTGCGGCGCGTCGGGATGGTGGCGGCGCGCCGCTCGGCGGCGCTGCGGTTGACGCGCACCGCGTGCACGACCTCGAGGTCGAGCGGGGTGCCGGGATTGCGAGCGACGTGGTCGGTCGCGCGCTCGGTCGCGCGGTCGGCCGGAGCGGGCGCCCGGGGCCCGTCGCGGACGATCGTCGGGCGCGGCTCGGCCGTGGCCGGCTGGGAGATGCGGTTGACTGCCATGGCGGTAGCTGGGAGCGTGCCCTGAGGTGGCGAGCGGGGCCGGCCGGACCGACGTCGGCCCGTCCGGGAATCTAACGAAGTAGAGGACGATCACCCGGCCTCACTCGCCCGCTAGGAGTACCCTGGAGTCGAGTCCTTCACGTTTCCTGTCCTCCCATAGGAGCCATCCCGAGCGCTGCCAACGGACGCGAGTGTCGGCATCCTACGTGCCTGCCGCATGGCTGGCCACGATCACGTGAAGGTGGATCCCGACACTCGCGTCGGCGGCGCCGACGCTCCTGCGGGATGACAGGGAGGGGCACGTCCTGCCACCCTCTCGATCCGCCGAGCGGCTCATGGGCATGCCGACGTCGCCCGCTTCCGAGCGGCGCTACAGCCTGGCGCAGCTCGAGCGCCCGCGCGACGCTGCGCCACCAGGACCCCGCTACGAGTTCCTCGACGGCGAAGTGCTGGTGACGCCCTCGCCGAACCTGGCGCACCGGCGGATCGCCCTTCGCCTGGGATTGCAGCTCGAACCGTGCGTGCGGGCGCACGGCCTGGGCGAGCTGGTGCTCTCCCCGTTCGACGTGCGGTGCGGCAACCGCGTCGTCTTCCAGCCGGATCTGCTGGTGATGACGCCGGACGACGTGCGGCAGCGGCGCATGGATGCGGCGCGCGAGCTGCTCCTCGCCGTCGAGGTCGTGCCGCCGGGCTCGGCGCGGCACGACCGCCTTCGGAAGCGGCCGCGCTACCAGGAGCAGGGCGTCGCGCGGCTCTGGCTCGTGGATCCGGCGAGCGAGCTGGTGGAGCGGTGGGCTCCGCACGACGCTGTACGTCCCCCACCGATCGGCTCGTCGCGCTCCCGCGGTCATTCCGGGCGCGGGAGCGGCGACGCGGGCAGACGGAGCCGTACGACCGTGGCCAGATCCGTCGCCGGATCCCGCACCACGCCGACGACCACGTCGCCGCGAATGGCGGGTGCCGGCTCCGGAGCGAGCATGATGGGCAGCTCCACCACGGCGCGGAAGCGCCGCTCGGCGTCGAAGACGTCGAACAGCGTGCGCGCTCGGCCGTCGGCCGGCGGCCAGCGGCGCACCCACACGCTGCCGTCGTCCGCGGCGACGACGCCGACATAGGCCGGATACGTCTCGGGCAGCCGCCGCGCCCTCACCTCCTCCGGCACGCCCTGCAGCCGCGCGAGCGGTACCGGGGCCGAATCGATCCGCGCGCGCAGGGCCCGCAGGCTGTCGTCGCGCTCCGACTCGACGACGGGTCGTGGCGCGACCGGCCGGCCGAACTGTCGCAGCACGCGGCCCCGCGCGTCGCTCTCCACCAGCTCGTAGCGGCGCGCGTCGCCGCTCACCACCGTGCCCCCGGCGGTCACCGTCCACACCGGCTCGGGCGCGAAGGGGACGCGGTTGAGCCCCGGCACCATGCGGCCGTCGCCGGGGCCGATCCAGTAGAATGCGGTCGGCGTGGCGGGCGAACGGTGGTAGGGCACCGGCACGGTATCGACGAAGGCGCCGGCCGTGTCGTAGCGCAGGTAGAAGTGCGCGACCGTGTCCCGCGCCGATTCCCAGATCCTGTGTGGGAAATAGAACCGCCCCGATCGGTCGATCGCGCTGCTGCGCAACGACGTCCAGTTGGCCAGCGCCGGTCCGGCGAAGCTGTCCTCGTACCGGCTCGCGATGCCGGTGGCGGGGTCCACGGCGAAGCGCTTCACCGCGCTGAGATCGCGGACGTGGAGCGTCCCGTCGGGCGCCAGCGCAGGGCCGGTGGGCGCCTCGAACTCGCCCGGGCCCCGGCCCTTGCGACCGATCGTCGCGAGCGGCCGGCCGTCGGCCCCGAAGACGACGAGGCGCGCCTCGAGGAAGTCCGCCACGTAGAGGCGCCCGGCGTCGTCCAGCGCCAGCCCGCTCACCTTGCCGAACATCTGCTCCACGTCGGCGCCCTCGCCGATGGTGAGCTCGACGCGAGCGCGGAGCGTGTCGCCGGTGGTGGCGCGGGCGGATGGTGTGGGCTCGGCTGCGCCGCCGGCGTGAGAGGTGTCGTCGCCCACGGCGACAGCGGCGCGGGACGTGTCGTCGGACGCGGCACGGAACGGCGCACGCGCGGCACCGCCGCGCTCGCAGGCGGCGATCGCGACGAGCAGCGCCAGACTGGCGCCGGCGATCAGCGTCCGGCACACCCGAGCGCGCGCGTCCGGCGACGGGCGCGCCGCAAGACGACCGGGTGTCGCCATCCCCCTCACTCCGCGCGCAGCGCCTGCACCGGATCCACCCGCGTCGCCCGGCGCGCCGGCAGCCACGTGGCCGCGAGCGCGACGACGGCGAGCAGCGCCGCGACGCCGCCGAGCACGCGCGGATCGGTGGGGGCGATCTCGAAGAGCATGGAGCGCAGCACGCGCGTGGCCGCCAGCGCGCCCAGGCCGCCGAGGAGGAGCCCGGCCCCGGCGAGCAGCCCGGCGCGGCCGAAGACGAGCCGCAGCACGTCGCCCGCGGTGGCGCCGAGGGCGAGACGCACGCCCATCTCCCGGGTGCGGCGCGTGACCGTGTAGCTGACGACGCCGTAGATGCCGGCCGCCGACATGACGAGCGCCGCGGCGGCGAAGACGGCGAGCAGCGTGGCGTAGAAGCGCTGGCGCGTCACCGACTCGGACATCAACTGGCGCATCGTCGTCAACGCGTCGATCGGCAGGTCCGGGTCCAGCTCGCGCACGGCCGCGCGCACGCCGGCCGCCAGCGCCGCCGGGTCGCCGGCCGCGCGCACGACGAGCTTGAGGTACGGTGCCGGGTCGGCGGCGAACGGCTGGTAGATGTGCGGTGGCGGCGCACTCTCGTCGAGCGCCATGGCCTTCGTGTCCCCCACCACGCCGACGATCGTCCCCGTGATGCTCTGGCCGTAGAAGCGCACCTGCCGGCCGATCGGATCCTGGCCCGGGAAGTAGGTACGCGCGAGCGTCTGGCTGACGACGATCGCGCCGGGGCCGTCGGCGCCGTCGTCGCGCAGCAGGCGGCCACGCAGGAGCGGAATGCCGAGGGCGCGGAAGTAGTCGGCGGTGGCGGCGGTGAACATGGTCGGTGCGGCGGCCCGCGGCGTCGGCCCTCCCACCACCTCGATGGTGCCGAACGCGCCGGTGGCGAGCGGGGTGCCGGTGCTCATCGCCGCCGCGGCCACGCCGGGCATGGCGCGCACGCGCTCGAGCAGGGCGCGCGAGAAGGCGAGCGTCGCCGTGTCACCGGTGTGCCGCGTGCCGCGCAGCTCGATCTGTGCGACGAGCACGCCGTCGGCGGTGAAGCCGGCGTCGTCGCGCAGCAGGTGCCGGACGCTGGCCACCAGCAGTCCGGCGCCGGCGAGCAGCACCATCGTCAGCGCCACCTGCGCGACGACCAGCGCCGCGCCCAGCCGATTGCGCGAGGCGCTCGCCCCGCTCCCCGCCGTGCCGTCCTTGAGCGACACGGCCGACGCGCGCCGCGCCGCCTGGACGGCCGGGGCGAGGCCGAAGGCGACACCGGTCAGGAGCGTGGCGACCAGCGTCACCGCCAGCACGCGCGGGTTGACGCCGATGTCGACCACGCCGGGCAGCTCCTCGCCGCCCAGGCGCACGAGGAGCGGCACTCCCCAGTAGGCGAGGAGCACACCCAGCCCACCGCCGGCCAGCGCCAGCGTCACGCTCTCGGTGAGGAGTTGCCGGAGGAGCCGCGCACGCCCCGCGCCGACGGCGACGCGGATGGCGATCTCCCGCCGCCGCCCGACCGCCCGTGCGAGCTGGATGTTGGCGACGTTGGCACAGGCGATGAGCAGCACGAACGCCACCGCGCCCATGACGAGAAGGAGCGGGCGCTGCACGTCGCCCATCAACTGCGCGTGCAGCGGGATGACGTTGGCCACCACCCCCTGCCATCCCTCCTCGCGCTGGCCGATCGCCGCGGTCGTGACGTCCAGGCGCCGCATCGCCAGCGCGGGCGTCACGCCGGCTCGCAACCGTGCGACGGTATGGTAGCCGCCGTAGGGTTGGCGGGAGCCGTCCGCCGAGTGGCCGGTGGGTGGCGCGAGCGCGCGCCAGAGCGCGGCCCGCTCGGGGAAGCGGAAGCCCGGCGGCATCACGCCGACCACGACGTGCGGCACGCCGTTGAGGGCGATCGTGCGCCCCACCACGTCGGCGGCACCGCCCAAGCGGGTCGCCCAGAAGGCGTGGCTCAGCACCGCCACGCGCGGCGCGCCGGCCAGGGTGTCGGCGGCGATCACGGCGCGGCCGATCATCGGCGTCGCGCCGAGCATGGGGAAGAAGTTGGCCGTGACGCCGTACGCCATCACGCGGGTGGCGTCACCCAGCCCCGTGAGCACCGGGTCGTCGCCGACGTAGCCGGCCACCTCCTCGAAGACGTCGCGCTGGTCGCGCCACGTCTCGAAGGCGAAGCGCGACGCGGTGCCGTACTGTCGCGCGGTGGAGCGATACTCGGCCGGGATGGGCCCGACGCCCACCAGCCGCTCCGGCTCGCGGAAGGGGAGCGACCGCAGCAGCACCCCCTCCACGACGCTGAAGATGGCCGTGTTGGCGCCGATCCCGACGGCCAGCACGAGCACCGCGACGAGGGTGGCGGTGGGGTTGGCGAGGTGCACCCGCAGCGCGTAGCGCAGATCCTGGAGGAGCGACGACATGGCGTCTCCCGGCGAGCGAGAAGGGTACGGCTGGGGACGGAACGGTGGTGCGGCGCGCGGCGCGGGGCTGGATCGTGCAGTTGGGGGGGGGCCCCCGCGGCCGCGCGCCGGGCGAGCGGCCGCGCGCCGTGCCCGCGCCAGGAGGTCGCCACCACGGGCGAGCAGTCCCTGGCCCAACAGGTCGGCGAGGACGGCGGCCCAGAATCGCACCCACGAGAGCGGCGATGGCGCATCGCGCCGGTGGTCGCGCAGCTGATCCCGGAACGTCTCGCACATGGTCGCGCCGAAGCGCGCGCGAAAGCCCGGCGGATACAGCCGCAGCAGGCAGGCGAAGAGGCGTTCGGCGAGAGACGTGGGCATCTCAGGCGGGGCGGGGGCGGCGCGGAGCCGTGCCCGTGGCGGAGGCGACGAGCCGGCCGAGACGATCCAGCTCCGCGGCGAGCACCGCGGCGCCGAGGGGACTCAGGCGGTAATAGCGCCGACGCTCGTCGTCGGCCTCGGGAGCGGGACGCCGGTCGGATTCCTCCACCAGCCCATCGTCGAGCAGCCGCTCCAGGCGGCGGTAGAGGGCGCCCGTCTGCAGCCGCACCGTCCCCTCGGAGCGCTCCGCCACCTCGCGCAGCAACGCATAGCCGTGCCGCTCGCCGTCGCGCAGCGCGAGCAACAGCAGCAGCACGTCGGTCTTGAGCGGCAGGAAGCGCCCGGGGGCGTCCTGCGCCGCGCGGCGGGAACCGGGCATGCGTCGACGGAGCGCCGGCGGAGCGCCGGCGGGGATGGGGACTACGTACAATTTGCACGTAGTGTGCGCGCCAAGGTGCGGCCAGCGGAGGGAGGCGTCAAGAGGGACGCGGGCACGCGATGCACCGCCGAGCGTCGAAAGGGTGATGCGCCGTGCCGGCAGCGGCGCGATCGTGGTGGTCGGGGGGGGCCCCCACGCCGCGATCCGTAACGCAGCGCCCCTGCTTCCTGCTCCCTGCTTCCTGCTCCCTGCTTCCTGCTCCCTGGCCCCTCGTCCGCCGCCCCGTTCCCTCGCCCCCTCCCTGCGCCCATTGTTCGCTCATGCCCGCCACCCCCTTCCCCCCGCTCGTCTCCACCGCCTGGCTGGCCGACCACCTCGGCGACCTCCGGCTCCGCGTCCTCGACGCCTCCTGGTACCTGCCCTCGGCGAATCGCGACCCGCGGGCCGAGTACGCCGCCGGCCACGTCCCGGGGGCGCGCTTCTTCGACCTCGATCGCGCCAGCGCGCACGACACGCCGCTCCCGCACATGCTCCCGCCGGCCGACGACTTCGCGCGCTACGTCGGCCAGGAGCTCGGCGTCGGCGACGGCGACGACGTGGTGGTGTACGACGGATCCGGCACCAACCTCAGCGCGGCACGCGTCTGGTGGATGTTCCGCGCCTTCGGCCACGCCTCGGTGGCCGTGCTCGACGGCGGGCTGCGGAAGTGGGTCGCCGAGGGGCGCCCGCTGGAATCGCGCACGCCGAGCGTCGAGCCGGCCCGCTTCACCGCCACGCTGGACCGTGCGCGCGTGCGCGACCTGGCCGCGATGCGCGAGCTCGTGCGCGCCGACCCCGCCGCCCGCCCGGCGCAGATCGTGGACATGCGCCCGGCCGGCCGCTTCGCCGGCCGCGACCCCGAGCCACGCGCCGGACTGCGCGCCGGGCACATGCCCGGCAGCGCCAGCGTCCCCTTCACGGAGCTGGTGCGGCCCGACGGGACGGTGCTCCCCGAGAACGAGCTGCGCGAGCGTCTGGCCGCCGCCGGCGTCCGCCTCGACCGCCCCATCGTCGCCAGCTGCGGCTCCGGCACGAGCGCCTGCTCGCTCCTCCTCAACCTCGAGCGGCTCGGCGTGCGCGACGCGGCGCTCTACGACGGCTCGTGGTCGGAGTGGGGCGCGCAGGCGGACACGCCGGTGGCGACGGACTGAGGGAGCGGAGCGCCATCGGGTACGACCCGCGGTGAGACGATGACGCATCGCGGCCCGCGCGGCGCGATCGTGACAGTTGGGGGGGGGCCCCCGCGCCGCGACCCCTGACCCCTCCCCGCGCCCCCTGCTTCCTGCTCCCTGCTTCCTGCTCCCTCCCCCCTACTCCCGCAACGCCACCACCGGCTCCACCCGCGCCGCGGCGCGCGCCGGCAGCAGGCACGCCACCAGCGCGACCGCGCCGAGGATGACCAGCGCGAGCAGGTGCGGCAGCGGGCGGTCCGGCCGTACGTCGGCGACGACGAAGGCCAGGAAGCGCGACAGCCCCAGCGCCGCGGCGGAGCCGACCACCAGTCCCACCGCGGCCAGCGCACCCGCCTGGCCGAGCACGAGGCGCAGCACGGCGCCGCGCGTCGCGCCGAGCGCCACCCGTACGCCGATCTCGCGCCGCCGCTGCGCCACCGCGTACGCCATCACGCCGTACACGCCCAGCGCGGCGAGCAGCAGCCCGAGCGCGGCGAAGGCGCCCAGCAGCAGCGCCGCCGTCCGCTGCGCGGCGATCGCGTCGCCGGCGCGCTCGTCCAGCGTGCGCACGTCGTAGATGGGGAGCGCCGGGTCCACCGCCGCGATCGCCCGCCGCAGCTCGGGCACCAGCGCGTGCGGGTCGCCCGACGTGCGCACGAGCAGCATCGTCTCGGGGTAGGTGAACTGCCGATACGACGTGTACACGTCGGGACCGACACGGGCGCCCGGCGTGTCGTACAGCACGTCCCCCACCACGCCGACGATCTCGGTGAGCGAGTCCGGCGAGGCGAAGCCGCCGCCGCTGCCGAACCACACGCGCTTGCCGATCGGGTCCTCGCCCGGCCAGAGCGTGCGCGCGGCGGTCTCGTTGACCACCGCGACGCGCGGGGCGCCGGCGCGGTCCGCGGCGGTGAGGAGCCGCCCCCGGCGCAGCGGGACGTCGAGCACGGCGAAGTGCTCCTCCCCCACGTAGTGGCGCCCCACCGACGGCGGCTCGACGCCGGGGCGCGCGGGATCGTACAGCACCGTGGAGGAGCACGCCGGCATGTAGGGCGTGCACCGGCTCACCGACGCGGCGAGGACGCCCGGCACGGCGCGCACGCGCTCCAGCACGGCGCCCAGCAGCGGCACGGCGCGATCGCCGCCGTATCGCCACTCGGGCGCCGCGAGGCGAGCGGTGAGCACGTTGCGCGCCGACACGCCCGCGTCCATCGCGTGCATGCGCCGCACGCCGTCGAGCAGCAGCGTCGCGCCGGTCAGCAGCACGAACGCCAGCGCCACCTGCGCCATCGCCACCACGGCCAGCGTCGTCGGCCGCCGCACGGTGCCCACGCGGGCGGACGCCGCGCGTCCACCGCTCGCCAGACGCCCCGCCAGCGCGCCGCGCGTGGCGCGCAGCGCCGGCCAGAGGGCGGCGCCGACGCCGGTAGCCAGCGTCAGCAGCGCGGCGAAGGCGAGCACCCGCCCGTCGAGCGTGGCCTCGCCGAACGTGGCGAGCTGCGCGCCACGCGCCGGCGCGCTCGCCACGTGCTCGAGCGGCAGCAGCCGCAGCACGTCCACGCCCCAGGCGGCGACGAGCAGGCCCAGCCCGCCGCCCATCGTGGCCAGCAGCACGCCGTCCAGCGCCAGCAGCCGCACGAGCCGCGCGCGGCCGGCGCCGAGGGCCGCACGCAGGACCAGCTCGCGCTCGCGCCCCGCGGCGCGCGCCAGCAGCACGCCCCCGAGATTCACGGCTGCCATGAGCAGCACGAAGCCCACCGCCCCGGCGAGCACGAGCCGCGTGCGCGCCGCCGCCGGATCGCGCCGTGCGGTGTCGAGTGGCTGGAGGCCGGCGGACCAGGTGCCCACCTCGTCGTCCTCGGACACGTGCGCGGCCGCCGCGGCGCGCGTGCCGGCGCCCGCCACCTCGGCTGCGGCCTGCGCGGGCGTCACGCCGGGGCGCAGGCGCGCCACCACGCTCAGGAAGTGCTCCGACGACGTCAGATGCCCGGCGAAGTACGCGGCCGGCGCCATCGCGTGCGTGATCCAGACGTCCGCGTCGTTCGTCAGCCCGCGGAAGCCGGCCGGCAGGACGCCGATCACGGCGAGCGAGCGCCCGTTCAGCAGCACGGTGCGCCCGAGCACCCGGGGATCGCCACCGAACTCGCGCCGCCAGAGCGCGTCGCTCAGCAGGACGACCGGCTGGCTGCCCGGTGCGGCATCCTCCGCCGCGGCGAAGGCGCGGCCGAGCGCCGGCCGTACGCCGAGCACGTCGAAGTACGACGCGGACACCATCTCCGCGCGCACGCGCACCGGCACGCCGCCGCCGGCCAGGTTCATGTCGTCCGCGTAGTACGCAGCCACCGCCTGCGGGCCGCGCAGCGTACGGCGCAGCGCCACGAACTCGGGGTATGACCAGCGTGTCGGGCGTGACGCGCGCCCGGGCTCGTGATGTTGCTGCGTGAGCAGGACGAGCCGATCCGGCTGCGGGAAGGGAAGCGGCCGGAGCAGCGCCGCGCTCACGGCACCGAACATGGCGACGTTCGCACCGAGGCCGAGGGCCAGCGTGAGCACGGCGGCGACGGCGACCACCGGCGCGCGCCAGAGCGAGCGCCAGGCAGCCCGGACATCCTGCACGAGTGAGAGCATGGGGCGTCTCGGATGGTGGCGTCCCCCCGGGCGCGGGACGCGCGCGGCGGACGGACATCGCCAGGGCAACCGGCATGCCGGGTCGCGAGCGGCGCGAAGTGTCGTTCCGGCATCACGTTACGGCGCCCCACGCGGCGGCGGGCACCGGTGCCGGTGTCCGCTCGCGGGACACCGCGTCCGGAGCCGGACACCGACGCCGCGGCACACGCCCGGGCCGCGCGCGCCGGTTGAATCGCGGGAGACGGCACGCGATCATGCGACGTCGGACGTTCCACTCCGCCCGCACCGTCCTCATGCCACGCACCTTCGTCACCCTCGGCGCCCTCTCCGCGCTGCTGGCCGTCGCCGCCGGCGCCTTCGGCGCGCACGCCCTGCGCGCTCGCCTCTCGCCGGCCGACCTGGCCACCTTCGAGACCGGCGCGCGCTACCAGATGTACCACGCGCTCGCCCTGCTGGCCGTGGCCTGGGCGGCACAGCAGTGGCCGGGCGTCCTCCCCCGCACCGCCGGCTGGCTGTTCGTCGTCGGGACGGTGCTCTTCTCGGGCAGCCTCTACACGCTCGTCCTCAGCGGCCAGCGCTGGCTCGGCGCCGTCACGCCGCTGGGGGGCGTGGCGTTCCTGGCCGGGTGGGGGTGCCTCGCGGCCGCGGCGCTGCGCGCTCGCCCGTAGCGGCCGACGGCCGCGAGGGGTCGCCGACGCGCCGTCCACACCTCACGCTCCGCACCCGTCGTTATCGTACGAGCGTGCCACCGCGCCGCCGCACACCATTCGTCGTCCTCGCCACGTCGCTCGCGCTGACCGCCGTGGCCAGCACGATCGTGGCCGTGAGCGGGCGCCGCCGCGACGTCGCCCGCTTCCAGAACGCGGTCGACGCCACCGCGTCGCGGATCGAGGCGCGGTTCGAGAACTACGTCACCATGCTGCGCGCCGGCAACGGCCTGTTCACCGCCAGTGGCACGGTGACGGACCGGGAGTTCCGCACCTTCGTCGAGCTCTTCGACCTGGCGGAGGACTACCCGGGCGTGCGCGGCATCGGATTCGCCGAGCGCGTGCCGGCCGCCGCCCTGGACTCGCTGGTGGCCGCGCGGCGCGCTGCCGGCGACCGCACCTACCGTGTCTGGCCGGACACCGCGCGCGCGGTCTACTACCCCATCGTCTACCTCGAGCCGCGCGACTGGCGGAACGAGCGGGCGGTGGGCTACGACATGTACACCGACCCCACGCGCCGGCGCGCCATGGCGCGCGCCCGCGACGAGGGGACGCCGATCCTCTCCGGCATGGTGCGCCTCGTCCAGGAGGTGTCGCGCGGTCAGCAGCCGGGCTTCCTCATCTATGACCCGGTCTACGACAGCGACCGCGTGCCGCCCACGGTGGCCGAGCGCCGCGCACGGCTGCGCGGCTTCGTCTACGCCCCCTTCCGTGCCGGCGACCTGTTCACCGGCATCTTCGGCCGCGCCGCACCGACGGTCGCCTTCCGCGTCTACGACGACACGGTCGCCAACCCGGCCCGGCTGCTCTACGACTCGCGCGCTCGCGGGAGCGGCATCCACGCCGCGCAGCAGTCGGAGCCGGCCTTCGAGGACTCGCTCGCCTTCCCGATCCTCGGCAACCAGTGGACGATCGTCTTCACCTCGCTCCCGGCGGTGGAGGAGCGCTCGGGGCACATCCTGGCGCCGGCGATCGCCGTCGCTGGCCTGCTGCTCAGCCTGCTGCTCTACGGGCTCACGCGCGCCGAGGTGCGGGCGCGCGCGGAGGCGGAGCGCAGCGAGCGGGCCCGCGGCCGCTTCTTCGCCGCCATGAGTCACGAGCTGCGCACGCCGCTCAACGCGATCATCGGCTACAACGACCTCCTGCTCGCCGGCGTGTACGGCGACCTGCCCGACTCGCAGCGCACCGGGATCGAGCGCAGCCAGCGCGCCGCGCGGCACCTGCACGAGCTGGTGAACGACGTGCTCGACCTCTCCAAGCTGGAGGCGGACAAGCTGGAGCTGGACGAGGCGCCGGTGGCCGTCCCCCAGCTCGTCGACGAGCTCTTCTCGACGCTGCACGGCCTGGCCGTCGAGCGCGGCAGCGAGCTGCGCCTGGCGTGCGACGGCGACGTGCCGACGGTGGACAGCGACCCGCGCCGCGTGCGGCAGATCCTCCTCAACCTGCTGTCGAACGCGATCAAGTTCGGCGAGGGCCGGCCGGTGGTGGTGCGCTGCGGGCCGCTGCCGCACGGCGGGGTGCGCGTCGCGGTCACGGACCACGGGAGCGGCATCTCGCCGGCGGACCAGGAGCGCATCTTCGAGGAGTTCGTCCAGCTCCCCAGCGCGGCCACCGGCGGCACGGGGCTCGGCCTCCCCATCTCCCGCCGCCTCGCCCACCTCCTCGGCGGCGCGCTCCACGTCACCTCGGCCGTGGGCCAGGGGAGCACGTTCACACTCGACCTGCCGGCGCGACTACCGGGGCGCTGAGCGCCCGCGCTGCATGCCTGGCGGAGCTCCCGCCGCGGAACGGCGAACGGCGGCCGCGGATCACCCGGATCGGGCGGGTCGATCTCTGCCCCGGTCCGCGTGCGGTGCGCCCGGGACGGGCTCGAACGGCTGAGGAATGCGGATGCTGCGGAAGACGGCGGATTCTTCGGATCGCTCCTCATGGCGGCCACGGCTTCGTGCACCAGGGTCGGAAGTGAATGGGGTGGGCTCCTCGGCCCTTCTGGCTCCGTGCGCCAGGGCCGGGCTGAGCGATGAGCGGCACCGTCGTCGGGGGCCCCGGTCATCCCGCAGGAGCGAGCGGGGCTCGCGCCCGGTACTGTCATCCCGCAGGAGCGAGCGCAGCGAGCGAGTGTCGGGATCTACTCTCACCCTCTGGTAGCCAGCCATGAGGTACTTACGGTAGATCCCGACACTCGCCCCGCCGGCGGCGGGGCTCCTGCGGGATGACAACACCGGGGTGCAGGACGGCGTCGATTCGACAGCGCCGATGACAATGTCGGGAGGCACGACGGCGGCGATTCAACAGAGCCGATGACAACTCGGTCGATGACAACTCGTCACGTCACCCCGTGAAGCGCAGCACGGGCGGGCTCCTCGACCCCTACCCCTCCGTGCACCCGACCGGGCGCGAGGACGGGTGAGGATAGAGGAGCCCACCCCCAATCAGTTCCGGATCTGGCGCGAGGAGCCGCGGACGCCACCGCGAACGATCCGAAGGATCGCCGTCTTCCGCAGCATCCGCATTCCTCAGCCGTTCGAGCCCATACCGGCCGCGACACCCCCAGACCCGCGCGAGGAGCGATCCGCGCCGGTCTCCGCGTGATCCGCGGCCGGCCGTTCCGCCCGCGGCTAGAACCGCTCGCCGCGTGCTTCGCGCGCCTGGCTGCCCACGGGGCGGATGCGGCTCCAGATGGTGTGGAAGAAGAGCGCGATCCCCGCCACCTGGGCGAGGCTCGCCAGCACCACCGTCCAGCGCAGCCAGAGCGCCGGGGTCGCCGGCCGCGCCAGCTCGGCCACGACGCGCGCGGCGGTGCCGAGCGTCAGCAGCCAGTAGGCCGTCTCGGCGGCCACCGGGCGGTAGCGCACGTCGTCGCTCCTGGGGCGGGGGAAGAGCCAGAGCGCCACGCCGAGGATCATCATCATCACGAAGCCGACGAGGATCGCGTGCGTGTGCGCGCTCGTCTCGTACGGCGTCGGGACGCGCAGCCAGAGCTCGCGCCGCACCACCATCCAGCCGCCGATCGCCAACCCCACGAGCAGGAAGGCGATGGCCGTCTTGATGTAGCGGCGGACGAGCGAGTGCACCGCCTAACCGCCCCGCGCCAGTCGTACCGCGGCCAGCACGATGACCACGCCGATCAGCGCGTTGCCGCGCGCCAGCAGCGCGGCGCGGCGGCGGAGCCGGATCGCCGGCGCCGAGCCCGGCTCCGCGCGCCCGGCCGCCGGGCCGAGCACGAAGTCGTGCAGCGCGCTCACGCCGATCATCGTCGCCACCGCCGCCAGCTTCACCGCCAGCGAGCGGCCGAAGGGCGCGCGCCAGAAGTCTGCCGAGCCGAGCACGCCGTCCCACCGCAGCAGGCCGCGCAGCTGCAGCATCGTCAGGCCGGTGAGGACGAGGACGGCGATGGCCGCCCAGCCGGCGGTGCGGAAGCGCACGCCGAGCTGCTGGAAGAGGCGCTGCCGCAGCGCCGGCGGCTCCACCGCGCGCAGCGCCGGCGCACCCACCACGCCCAGGAAGAACATCCCGCCCAGCCAGAAGAGCGCCGCCAGCACGTGCGTCGAGACCACCACGTAGTAGAGGAGCGACATCGCGCGTCAGCGGCGGGCCATCGGCAGGCCGCCGGCCACCGGCAGTCGCGTGCCCGGCGCACCCGGCG
>DASTRO010000034.1:0-15542 GCA_035761165.1 Gemmatimonadaceae bacterium
ACCGTCTCATCCCATGCGCGACTCCCTCTCCCGTGCCACGCCGCGCCGCGGCTTCCTCGGCCGGCTGGCCGGCGCTGCCGCGGCCCTCGCCGGCGGCGGTCTGCTGACGCGCGCCGACGCTGCGCATGCCGCGCCCGTCACCACGACGTCCGCCGCGCCGACGGGCGCCGCCTGGGACATGAGCTGGGTGGAGCGCGTGACGGGGGCGCACCGCCAGGTGTTCGACGCGCCCGAGATCGCCGACGGCACCGTGCTGCACCAGGCGCGCAGCTGGCTGGCCGGCTACGCCGAGGTGTACGGGGCGAAGGACGCGGAGATGAGCGCGGTGCTCGTCATCCGCCACGCCGCCATCCCGATGGTGCTCGACGACGCGTTCTGGACGCGCTACGAGCTCGGCGAGCGGCTGGCGAACCCCGACGGGGGCGGGGAGAAGGTGGTGCTGAAGGACCCGGCCACCGGCGCGCTCGCCCGCCGCAATCCCTTCCTCAGCGCGAACGTCAGGCCGGGCGACCGCTACGCCGTCATCTGGCCCGACGGGGGGCTCGACGCGCTCATCGGGCGCGGCGCCATCGTGCTCGCCTGCAATCTCGCGCTGCGGCGCGCCGTCTCGATCGTGGCGAAGGCGGACGAGGTGAGCGCCGAGGCAGCGCGGGCCACCGTGCTCGCGCACCTGGTGCCCGGCGTCGTCGTCATGCCCAACGGCATCTTCGCCGTGACGCGGGCGGAGGAGGCGGGCTGCCGGTACATCCGGGGGACGTGAGGGCGGTCGGCGGCGAGGGAATGGCGACGGCGACGGCAACGGAACGACGGCGCGTGGCGAGCGGTGAGCCGCGAGCCGTGCGCTGCGAGCCGTGTGCTGCGAGCGCACGGCGCTCGGACCGTCTCTCCCTCGTGGCTGACCTGGGTGGTCGGGATGGTCCGAGCGTCGTCGCTCGTGGCTGGCAGCCGCGCAGCGGCCGGCTCGCCACGCGCCGCCATTCAGTTCCACTCCCCCGTCCCGCTAGTACGTTGCGTGCATGCAGTCCTCCCTCATCGAATCTCCCGACGAGCATCACTGGGTGCTGCTCGACCACCGCGTGACGCAGCTCGCCGTGGACGCGACCGCGCTGCGCCTCCAGTCCTGGTCGCTCGACGGCTCCACCGAGCTGCGCGTGGCCGCCCCGTTCACGCTGCGCAGCGCCGGCGGCGCCGAGCGGACGCTGGACCCGGTGGAGACGCTGACGCTCGGGCCGGCGCTGGCGCTGCTGCGGCGTCGGTTGGCCAGCGTCACCATCACGCGGGACGGCGAGCTGACGTGCGACTTCGGCGACGGCGTCGCCCTCGTCGTCGCGCCGGACCGGCGCATCGACGCGTGGGAGCTGCAGGGCGGCGGCGCGCTGGAGGGGATGGCGTACCGCTGCCCGCCGGGGGGCGGGCTGTGGTGAGGACGGCCGGCGCTGGGCTCCAGGCATCGAGGCGCTTCACCGTCGTCGGGTGACATGGTGATCCCGCAGGGGCCCGCCGTCGGCGGGTGAGCGTCGGGACCTCCGCTCGCGGGCTGGTGGCCGGCCGCGCGGCAGGGACACGAGAGCCCGACACTCGCGACGGCTGCGCCGCCGCGTCGGCGGGATGACGACTCGTCACGTCACCGCCGGAAAGCACATCAAGGGAACTCCGCGCCGCACTCGAGCTCCTCGCACCCGGAACCTGGAACCCGGAACCCGGAACCCGGAACTAGGGCCTGGTGCCTCGTGCCTGCCGCCCGACTTGCAACTCCCCGTCGCGGCCCGTATGTTAGGCCCCGCGCGCTCCCTCCTGCGCGGCAGGCCCACGCCACTACAAGGAGCATCGATGCACCGTCTGCTGGCCGGCGCTGTGCTCGTCGGCGTCCCGCTCTCCGCAGTCGCGCTGCCGTCCGTCCATCCGGACTCCATGCTGCCCCCTCGGGCCCCGGCCCACGCGCCGGCAGCCCCGGCGACCCCCAGCGCCGCGATGGAGCAGTTCGCCGCGCGCTGGACGGCCGACGACCGCGTGGGGGTCACCGCGCTCCTCGCCGACTCCGTCGCGCTGCTCGGCCGCTCGCCGCTGGTGGGGCGCGAGGCGGTGCTGGGTTGGGCGCGGCAGCAGATGGCCTCGACCGGCGCGCTCCGCATCACGCGCGAGGCCGGCCATCGGCTGGGCGATCAGGCGTACGAGGTCGGCCGCTGGTCGCTGGAGCTCGCCGGCGCTGCGGGGGTCGAGCACGGCGGGCATCTCTTCCGCTTCCAGCGCCGGCGCGACGGGACGTGGAAGATCATCGAGATGTACATCATCAACGATCCCGCGGCGGCAGGCACGACCGGGCAGTGAGCCGGCGCTCCGAGCACGCCGCACGACCGCAGCGGGCCGGCACCCACTCAGGGATGCCGGCCCGCCGCGTCTCCTGGATGTCGGATCGGCGGGGCGCTCAGGTGCCGCCGCTGGCGAGGTAGTCCACCGCCAGTCCCACCAGCGTCTTCACCCCCGTCGGCAGCGCCGCCTCGTCCACCGTGAAGCGCGGCGAGTGGTTGGCCGCCACCGGCGCCGGGGCGTCCGGCGGGGTGACGCCGAGGAAGAGGAACATCCCCGGCACCCGCTTCTGGTAGAGCGCGAAGTCCTCGGCCGTCGTCGTCACCTGCGCGATGTCGACGTCGTCGGCCACGCGGCGCAGCGTCGGCGCCATGCGCTCGGTGAGCGCCGGGTCGTTGTAGGTGACGGGGTTGCCGATGTCGATCGTCACCTCCGCCGTCGCGCCGGCGCTCTCGGCGATGTTCTCGGCGATCCGCCGTACCCGCGCGTGGATGTCCTTCTGCATCTCCTCGTCGAAGGCGCGGATCGTCCCCTCCATCACGACGCTGTCGGGGATGATGTTGAAGCGCGTGCCGCCGCGGATGAGGCCGATGGTGACGATGGCCGGGGCGAGGGTGACGTCGGTCTGCCGCGCGGTGATGGTCTGCAGCCCGGTGACGATCTGCGCCGCGGTGACGATCGGGTCCACGCCGCGCCAGGGCAGCGCGCCGTGCGTCTGCCGACCGCGCACGACGATCTTCAGGTTGTCGGAGCTGGCCATGATCCCGGCCGGCTTGTAGCGCAGCGCGCCGGTGGGGATGCCGCTGAAGACGTGCAGCCCGAAGATGGCGTCCACCTTCGGCTGGTCGAGCGCGCCCTCCTTCACCATCTGGCCGGCGCCGCCCGTCTCGCCCGCCGGCACGCCCTCCTCCGCCGGCTGGAAGAGGAAGACGACGGTGCCCGGCAGGTCGGCCTTCATCCCCGCCAGCACGGTGGCCGCGCCGAGGAGCATGGCGGTGTGCGCGTCGTGCCCGCAGGCGTGCATGACGCCCACCTCCTGCCCGTTGTACGTGCTCCGCACCGTCGAGCGGAACGGGACGTCCACCTCCTCGGTGACGGGGAGGGCGTCCATGTCGGCGCGCAGCGCGACCACGGGCCCCGGCTTGCCGCCGCGCAGCACGCCGACGACGCCGGTGTGCGCGACGCCGGTGCGCACCTCGAGGCCGAGCGCCTTCAGCTGCTCGGCGACGAGGGCCGCGGTGCGCGTCTCACGGTTGGAGAGCTCGGGGTGCTGGTGGATGTCGCGGCGCCAGGCGATGACCCTGGGCATCACCGCGGCGACGGCGGCGTCGGCGCGGGCGGCGAGGGGGCCGCTCGGCTGCGCGGCGAGGGCGGCCGGGGCGGCGAGGAGGAGGGCGGGAAGGAGACGGCGCATTGGGACGGGGGGTGGGGGCGGTGAGTGGGGCGATGAGGAAGGTACCGGATGGGGCAGGGGAGCGTCGAGCGATCAGCGGGGGAGCGGTCAGCGGCCGCGAGCTGCGCGACGGCGGCGCGCGACGGGTGGTGCAGGGCAGCCGCGACGAGAGGGGCGTCTGGCGTCTGGGGGCGTCTGGGGTGCAGCGTATGGCGGGCAGGGGATCGCGGTGGCGCGACAGCGCCCGGCGCGGGGCCCCCCCCGAATACCACGATGAGGGCGCACCACGCCCCGATCATCACCGGAATCGCGCCGCCAGACGCCCCACGCTGCACGCCCCTGGACGCGAGACGCCAGACGCCAGACGCCAGACGCCCGGCTTTCGCCGTCGAGCGGCCTGCCCACGGCACCCGGCACTCCGCCCTCCCCTGTACGCTCCCCGCCCCTCGACGCTCGACCCTCCCCATGTCCTCCTCCCGCCGCGACTTCCTCGCCCTATCCGCGCGCCTCTCCGGCCTCGTCGCCATCGGCGCCCTCCCCGCCGGCCGCGCCCTCGCCGCGCTGCGCACCGCCGCCTATCCCTTCACCCTCGGCATCGCCTCCGGCGACCCGCTCCCGGACGGCGTCGTGCTCTGGACGCGGTTGGCGCCCGAGCCGCTCGCGCCGGGCGGCGGCATGCCGCCCACGCCCGTCGGCGTGCGCTGGGAGGTGGCGCGCGACGAGCAGTTCCGGCAGGTCGTGCGGCGCGGCGAGGCGGCGGCGCGCCCCGAGCTCGCGCACGCCGTGCACGTCGAGGTGGACGGGCTCGAGCCCGGGCGCGTCTACTGGTACCGCTTCATCAGTGGCGGCGAGGCCAGCCCCGTCGGGCGCACGCGCACCGCCCCCGCGCCCGGCGCGCGCGTCGACCGGCTCGACGTCGCCTTCACCTCCTGCCAGAACTACCAGAACGGCTTCTACACCGCCCACCGCCACCTCTCGGCCGAGGACGTCGCGCTCGTCGTCCACCTGGGCGACTACATCTACGAGAGCGGCGTGGACCCCAGGATGCCGCGGCAGCACGAGGGCCCCGAGGTGGCGACGCTCGACGCGTATCGCGCGCGTTACGCGCACTACAAGCTCGACCCCGACCTGCAGGCCGCGCACGCCGCCTTCCCGTGGATCGTCACCCCGGACGACCACGAGGTCTCGAACAACTACGCCGGCGTGCATCCCACGCCGCGCTACGCGCTCGACCCGACGCAGTTCCTGCAGCGGCGCGCCGCCGCCTACCAGGCCTACTACGAGCACGTCCCGCTGCGCCGCACCGCCGCGCCGCACGGGCCCGACGCGCAGCTCTACCGCCGCCTCGCCCTCGGCGGCCTGGCCACCGTTCACGTGCTCGACACGCGCCAGTACCGCACCGACCAGCCGTGCGACGAGGGCACCGTGGTGGACTGCCCCGGCGCGCGCGACCCCAACGCCACCATCATGGGCGCCGCGCAGTCGCGCTGGCTGCAGGAGGGGCTCGCGGCGTCGACGGCGCGCTGGAACGTGCTCGCCAACCAGGTGCCCATCGCGCCGGTGGCGCGCCGCACGGAGCAAGGGCTGGCGCAGAGCATGGACAAGTGGGCCGGCTACCTGCACGACCGCCAGCTGCTCACCGAGTTCCTGCGCGACCGGCGCATCGTGAACCCCGTCTTCGTGAGCGGCGACGTGCACGTCAACTGGCTGAGCGACGTGAAGGTGGACTACGAGGACCCGCGCGCCCCCGTGGTCGCCACGGAGTTCGTGGACACCTCCATCAGCTCCGGCGGCAACGGCTCGGACGGCGGCCGCTACGCCGAGCGGATGATGGCGGCCAACCCGCACGTGAAGTTCTACAACGGCCAGCGCGGCTACCTGCGCTGCGCCATCACGCCCGAGCGGTGGACGACGGACTATCGCGTCGTGCCGTACGTCGACCGGCCGGGAGCGCCGGTGAGCACGCGGGCGTCGTTCGTGGTGGAGGCGGGGCGGCCGGGGGCGGTGCCGGCGTAGCGCTCCGTGCTCGGCGATCAGCGTTCAGCGGAACACCCGCCGACGAGCCGCTACTGGCCAGGCTGAGGCCGTCGCGCTGAGCGCTCGCCTCTTGACGCGGTCTCCGCCACGCCGCATTGTCTACAGAGTCTGTAGGCTATCTCTGGAGGCTCCATGGCCGACGCCATGCCGCTGGTGAAGGGGAGGCTCGGCATCCTCGTGCTCAGGGCACTCTGCTGGAGCCCCACGCACGGCTTCGAGATCACCTCCCGGCTGGAGGGACGCTCCGGCGGCTCGCGCGGCGCGCAGGACAGCGCCCTCGATCCGGCGCTCCACCGCCTGGAGCCGCGCGGCCTGGCCGCCGCCGAGTGGGGAGTGACGGCCAACGATCGGCGCGCGCGCTACTACCGGATCACCGACGCCGGCCGCGGCCACCTGGTCGAGCGCACGGCGCAGTGGGTGCGCTACGCCGAGACGGTCACCGGGATCCTCGCCGCAGCCTCCGACCCGGCCTGAGGGGGGGCAGCCCATGCGACCTCGCGAGATCCGTCCCGGGATCCGGCGCCTCTTCCGCCTGGCGGTGCGCCGGCCCGATCGCACGCGGGATGACGCCGACGAGGAGATCCGCCTCCACCTGGTGCTGCGCACGGAGCAGTTGATGCGCGAGGGATGGACGCGCGAGGCGGCGTGCGTCGAGGCGGAGCGGCGCTTCGGGTCGGTCGAGGAGGCACGGCGGCACGCCCGGGCGTCGGCGGCGCAGCGAGAGCGACGCTGGCGCGCGCGGGAGTGGGTGGACGCCGCCTGGCGGAGCGTGCGCCTCTCGGTGCGCGGTCTCCGCCGCGCGCCCGGCTTCGTGGGCACCGTGGTGACCTGCATGGCGCTCGGCGTCGGCGCGAACTCGGCCGCCTTCTCCCTCTTCGACGAGCTCGTCCTCCGGCCGCTGCCGGTCCCTGCGCCCGAGCGGCTGGTGAACCTCGCCGCGCCCGGCCCGCAGACGGGCTCCACGCAGTGCAACCGGATCGGCGACTGCGACGAGGTGTTCAGCTACCCGATGTTCCGCGACCTGCAGCGCGGGCAGACGGTCTTCACCGGGATCGCGGCGCACCGGCTCTTCATCGCCGGCGTGGCCTATGACGGACAGGCGGTCGAGGGCGACGGCGTGCTCGTCTCCGGATCGTACTTCCCGGTGCTCGGGCTCAGGCCGGCGCTCGGTAGGTTGTTAGGCCCGGCCGACGATCAGGTCGTCGGCGGCCATCCCGTGGCCGTCCTGAGCCATGCCTACTGGACCGCCCGACTCGGGGCCGATCCCGGCGTGCTCGGCCGGCGCATCGTCGTCAACGATCGGCCGCTGACCATCGTCGGCGTCGCGCCGCGCGGCTTCGAGGGGACGACGCTCGGCGTGCGCCCTGCGGTCTTCGTGCCGCTCACCATGGCCGCCGAGGTGGACATCGGCTTCGGCTCGCGCGCGCAGTTCGACGACCGGCTCTTCCACGGGATCTTCCTCTTCGCGCGCCTCCGGCCCGGCGTCACCCTGGAGCGGGCGCGCACGGCGATGAACGCGGTGTATCGCCCCATCCTCGCCGACCGCGAAGCCTCGCTCCAGCGGGGGATGAGCGCGGCGACGATGGCGCGCTTCCGCGCACGGGAGCTGGCGATCACGAGCGGCGCGCACGGGCAGAGCGTGCTGCGCGGCACGACGCGCACGCCGCTCATCCTCCTCTTCGCCATCACCGGCGTCGTGGTGCTGATCGCCTGCGCGAACATCGCCAACCTCCTCCTCGTCCGCGGCACCGGCCGGGCCGCGGAGATCGCGGTCCGCACCTCGCTCGGCGCGAGCCGGCGCCAGCTCGTCGCGCAGCTGCTCACCGAGTCGTGCCTGCTGGCGGTGCTCGGCGGCGTCGCCAGCCTGCTCGTGGCGCGCGCGACGCTCGCCCTGGCGGCCTCGTTCGTCCCCGCCGCCACGCTGGGGATGGGGACGGCGCTCGCGCTCGACCTCCGGCCGTCGGTGCTCGCCTTCTCGGCCGCCGTCGCGCTGGGCATCGGGCTGCTCTTCGGGCTCTTCCCGGCGCTGCACGCCACCCGTCCCGATCTCATGGCGTCCGTCCGCGCCGGCGCCGGGCAGATCGCCGGGGGACGGCGCGCCGCCGCGCGCGTCCGCGCCTCGCTCGTCACGGCGCAGATCGCCCTCTCGATGGCGCTGCTCGTCGCGGCGGGGCTGCTCGTGCAGAGCCTGCGCAACGTCAGCCGCGTGGACCTCGGGCTGCAGGTGGACCACGTGGTGACGTTCGCGCTGGTGCCCGCGCTCAATGGCTACGATCCGGCGCGCACGCGCACGCTGCTCGAGCGCGTGGAGGAGGAGCTCGCCACTCTCCCGGGCGTGACCGCCGTGGGCGGCGCGTCGATGCCCCTGCTCACCGGCATGAGCAACGGCAACAACGTCCGCGTCGAGGGATTCGAGCGCGGCCCCGACGTCGACGCCAACACGCGGGTCAACGAGGTGGGTCCCGGCTACCTGCGCGCGCTCGGCATCCCGCTCCTCGCCGGGCGCGAGTTCACCGCGCGCGACCGGCTCGGCGCGCCGAAGGTGGCCATCGTCAACGAGGCGTTCGCGCGGAAGTTCGGGCTCGGGCGCGCGGCGGTCGGCAAGCGGATGGCGACGGACGGCCACTCGCCCGACGGCGTGCTGGACATCGAGATCGTGGGGCTCATGCGGGACGCGACCTACGGCGACGTGAAGGGTGAGCCGCCACCCCTCTTCATCACGCCGTACCGGCAGGACAGCGCGATCGCCGGGCTCGCGTTCTACGTGAAGACGTCGCTCCCGCCGGAGCGGCTGCTGCGCAGCATACCGGCCGCCGTCGCGCGGCTCGACCCCACCCTGCCGGTGGCGATGCTCAAGACGATGCCCCAGCAGGTCCGCGACAACATCTATCTCGACCGGATGATCGGCACGCTCTCGGCGGGCTTCGCCGCGCTCGCCACGCTGCTCGCCGCGGTCGGCCTCTACGGCGTGCTGGCGTACACGGTCGCGCAGCGCACGCGCGAGATCGGGGTGCGCATGGCGCTCGGCGCCGACAGCCGCCGGATCCGCCGCATGGTGCTGCGAGAGGTGGCGCGCCTGACGCTCGTCGGCGCCGTGGTGGGCATCGCCGGCGCGTTCGCGCTGGGCCACGCGGCGCAGTCGCTGCTCTTCGGCCTCGACGGCCGCGACCCGCTGGCGTTCGCGGGGGCGGCCGGCGTGCTCGCACTGGTCACCTTCGGGGCCGGCGCCCTCCCGGCCTGGCGGGCGTCGCGCGTGGAGCCGATGCGGGCGTTGAGGGAATAGCGCTCGGCGCTCAGCGAAGAGCGGTCAGCGGAACGGCCCCTGACGAGCCAGTACTGGCCAGCCCGACGGTGTCACGCTGACCGCTGAGCGCTGAGCGCTGAGCGCTCGCCGTTCTCCCTCTTGCCTAGAAATCTTAGGCCTCGTATATGTGTCTCACCTAAGGTTCATAGGCCAGGAGCCCGCCCATGCCCGTCCCCGATCTCGATCTTCTCCGCGGCACCCTCGACCTCCTCGTGCTCAAGACGCTCAGCTGGGGCCCCATGCACGGGCTCGGCGTCCTGCGCTGGATCGAGCAGACCACCCACCAGCGCCTCCAGATCGAGGAGGGGGCGCTCTACCCCGCCCTCCATCGCATGGAGCGCAAGGGGTGGCTCGCCGCCGAGTGGGGGATCACCGAGAAGAACCGCAAGGCCAAGTTCTACCGCCTCACCGCGGCCGGCCGGCGCCAGCTCGCGGCCGAGGTGAGCAAGTGGTCGCACTACACCGAGGCCGTCGGCCTCGTCCTCGCCGCGGAGGGCGCATGAGCCACGAATCCGACCGTCCCGCGAACGCCCGTCGCGCCTTCCGGCTGCCGCGCGGCGGCGCGCAGGTGGACGCTCAGGTGGACGACGAGCTCCAGTTCCACCTAGAAGAGCGCATCGAGGAGCTCGTCGCCCAGGGCCTCACGCGCGAGCAGGCGGAGGCGGAGGCACGGCGCCGCTTCGGCGACGTCGCCCGCTGGCGGAAGGAGGCGGCCGCCATCGATCGCGACCAGGTGCGCGACGAGCGCCGCGCCGACGTGCTCGACACCTTGCGGCGCGAGACGCGGCAGGCGGCGCGCGCCCTCGTCCGCGCGCCGGGCTTCAGCCTCGTCGCGCTGCTCACCCTCGCGCTCGGCCTCGGCGCGGCGACGGCCATCTTCGCCGTGCTCGACGCCGTCGTGCTGCGGCCGTTGCCGTATCCCGCGGCCGACCGGCTGGTCTGGATCGACCATCAGGTGCCGCTCGTCGGCGCCAACGACCGGTGGGGGCTGGCGACCGTCAACTACTTCGACTTCCGCGAGCACGTGCCCGCCCTCGCCGCCATCGGCATCTGGAGCGATGCGCCGGTCACCATGACCGTGCCCGACGGCTCGCCGGAGCGGGTGCGCGGGGCCGAGGTCAGCGCGTCGATCTTCCAGGCGCTGGGCGCGCGCCCCGCCCTCGGCCGCCTGCTCGCCGACTACGACAACGCACCCGGCGCCAGCGGCGTCGTCGTGCTGGGCCACGGCTACTGGGAGCGCCGCTTCGCCGGCGACTCCACCGTGATCGGGCGCAAGATCACGCTGGAGGGAGCGCCGGTGGAGGTGGTGGGCGTGGCGTCGGAGGGGCTGCAGCTGCCGCAGCAGCAGCTCGACGTCTGGCTGCCGATGACGCTCGATCCCGCGCAACGCGTGAATCAGCACACGTACGCCGCCCTCGGCCGCCTGCGCGACGGCGCCACGCCGGAGCTGCTGCGGTCGCAGCTCGTGGATCGCGAGCGGCGCTTCAGCGAGCTCTATCCCGGCGTCTACAGCCCGGACTTCTTCACCTCCACCGGCTTCTCCCCCGCCGTGACCTCGCTGCACGAGCACGTCGTGGGCGAGCTGGTGACGCGCACGCTCTGGGTGATGTTCGCCGCGGTGGGGCTGGTGCTCCTCGTCGCCTGCGCGCACGTCGCCAACCTCTTCCTGGTGCGCCTCGAGGCGCGGCGGCGCGAGACGGCGGTGCGGACCGCGCTCGGGGCGGCCCGCGGGCAGCTCGCCTGGCGCTCGCTCACCGAGAGTCTGCTGTTGACGCTGGGCGCCGCCGCGCTGGGCATCGCGCTCGCGTTCGGGGCGCTGCGGGCGCTCGTCGCCCTCGCGCCGCCCAGCCTGCCGCGGCTGGCGGAGATCGGGCTCGGCTGGCCGCACGTCGCGTTCATCGTCGGGCTGGCGGCTCTCGTCGGCGTCGTCTTCGGGATCCTGCCGCTCCTCCGCGGCAGCGTGGATCTCGGCGTGCTGCGCGACGAGTCGCGCGGCATGACGGCGTCGCGTCACCGGAATGCCGTGCGCGCGGCGCTCGTCGTCGGACAGGTGGCGCTCTCGGTCGTCCTGCTCGCCGCGGGCGGGTTGATGCTGCGCAGCGCGGCCCGCCTGCACGCGGTGCCGCCCGGCTTCGACGCCGAGCACGTGTTGACGTTCCAGGTGCCGCTCCCCTACTCCAGGTACCAGTGGGCCGACTACGACAAGGTCCTCGAGCTGCATCGCACGCTGGCGCGCCGGCTGGCCGCCACGCCCGGCGTCCTCGCCGTCGGCGGCACGGTGTCGCTGCCGATGGATGGCCGCATCGGCTGCGCCCTCATCGGCTTCGAGGAGCGCGGGCCCGACGGCTCGAATCGCGGCGCCTGCCTGTCCTACACCACGGTCGCCCCCGGCTACTTCGAGACGATGCGCATCCCCGTCGTGCGCGGCCACGCGCCGACGTGGGACGAGGTGGCCAGCGGCACGGCCGGCGTCGTCGTCACGCGGAGCTTCGCCGAGCACTTCTGGCCGGGGCAGGACCCGCTCGGCAAGGGGCTCAAGGGGTACAGCAACCTGGGGGAGCCGCCGTACTTCCGCGTCGTCGGCGTCGTCGACGACGTCCGGATGGAGGGGCTCGCGAAGCCGCCGACGGAGGTGATCTTCTTCCCGATGAAGCCGGGGCCCGAGCTCCAGCTGTGGGGCGCGCCGCACGCGCTGGCCGTCACGGTGCGCACGTCCACCGGCGACGCGAGCACGGTGCTCGCCGCGGCGCGCGCGGCGATGGCGCAGCTCGACCCGGCGGTGCCGATCGACAACGTGCGCTGGATGGAGCGGATCGTCGCCACCTCGCTCTCGCAGACCACGCTCGCCATGCTCCTCCTCGCCATCGCCGCCGGCATGGCGCTCCTCCTCAGCGCGGTGGGCATCTACGGCGTCATCGCCTACATCGTGGGCCAGCGCCGCGGCGAGATCGGCATCCGACTCGCCCTCGGCGCGCCCGCCGCCATGGTGGGGCGGGACGTCGTGCTCGGCGCGCTGCGGCTGGCCGTGGTCGGCATCGTCATCGGCCTGGCGGGCGCGGTGGCGACCACGCGCGTGCTGCAGTCGCTGCTCTACGACGTGAGTCCCACCGACCCGTGGACGCTCGTCGCCGTGGCCGCGCTGCTGCTCGCGCTGGCGGCGCTCGCGAGTTGGGTCCCCGCCCGCCGCGCCGCTCGCGTGCCGCCGATGGAGGCGCTGCGGACGAGCTGAGCGCGGCGCGCTGGCGGAGCTGCCTCACCGCGGATCGGCGCGGCGCGGCTGCGCCGGGAGCGGCGCCGCGGATTCCGCGGATCGCTCCTGGCGCGTCCGCGGCTCCTCGCGCGAGGGCTGGGGAGGAGGGGGAACGGCCCGCAGGGCTGGGGCCCTCGCGCCTGGATGCCCGTTCCGGGTCGCGACGGTTCGCCGGTGGCGCACGCGGAGCCGCGGAGCCGCGGAGGGCGCGGAGCCGCGGAGGCGCGGAGGCGCGGAGGGCGCGAAGGACGACCTCCCTCGCGGGTATCCCCGTGCCTCTGTCATCCCCCGCCGGCATCTCCCGCCGGCATCTCCCGCCGGCATCCCTCGCCGGCATCTCCTGCCGGCATTCCGCAGGAGCCTGCGCCGGCCGATCCACTCGGACGGTGTCATCCCGCAGGAGTCCGCTGCAGGCGGGCGAGTGTCGGGATCTACTCTCCCGGCCTGGTGGCTGGCCACGCGGCAGGGACGCAAGATCCCGACACTCGCGGCGGCTCCGCCGCCGCTCCTGCGGGATGACACCGTGGGAGGCACCTCTCCACACCTCCACACCACCAGCCCTCCGCGCCCTCCGCGCCCTCCGCGTGCGACCGCCGTCCGCCGTTCACCTCAGGTGCGCGGCGGGGTGGCTGTCCCCGATCTCCCCCCAAGCACTCCCGGCCCCGGTGCACGGAGCGAGCGATGGCGTACGCCCCTCATCCCCTCTTCTCCGTGCCTGACACGAGGAGCCCGGACCGGCACGAGGCGCGATCCGGAGCATCCGCGCCGCGTCCGCCGCATCCGTCGTCCTCATGAGCGTTGATGCCCGCCCCCGACCCCCGGAGCCCCGACGGACCCGGAGCCGATCCGCGTGATCCGCGGCGCCGTTCCCCGGTGCCGCGCGCCGCGCAGATCCACGGTGAGGCAGTTTCGTCGTCCCCACCCCACCCCGACCTCCGGATTTCTACTATCCAGATAGTTGACAAATGCCCGCCCTCGTCCGATACTGTCTACTAGACGCGTAGTAGATCGCCCACCCAGTGCCATGGAGGCCTCGCATGGACGACGTCAGCTTCGCCGATCGCGAGCTGGACGTGATGGCGGTGCTCTGGGAGCTCGGCTCCGGGACGGTGAGCGAGGTCCGCGACCGGCTCCCCGCCGACCTCGCCTACACCACCGTCCTCACCATCCTCCGTAACCTCGAAGGGAAGGGGTTCGTGCGACACGAGGAGGAGGGGAAGGCCCACCGCTATTTCCCGCTCGTCGCCCGGCAGGCGGCCGAGCGGAGCGCGGTCGCGCGGCTCGTCGACCGGCTCTTTCACGGCTCGCCCGAGCTCCTGCTCACCCGGCTGGTGGACGACCAGGCGCTCTCGCCCGAGCAGCTGAAGCGGATGCGGACGCGCCTCAAGCAGCGGATCCAGGACCGGGAGGGGGACGAATGATCGCGATCTGGCTTCTCTATGTCGTGGTGGTGGGCGTGCTCGCCGCCCTCGCCGCCGCTGCTCTCGAGCGGCTGCTCCGCCTCTGGCGGCGCCCCGTGCGCTTCGTCTGGGCGGGGGCGCTGCTCGCCACCGTGGCCGCGCCGCTCGTCATGGGGCTCGTCGCCCTCGATGCCGCCGCGCCGGCGGAGACGACCGTCGTCTCGTCGCTCGTCACCGGCGCCGCCATGCTGCCGACGGATGCCGTCGTTCCCTCGCTGGCCGACCGGATCGCCGCCTCGCTCGCCGGCCTCGAGGCGGCGCTGGCGCCGGCGGCGCGGCGCCTCGCCCCGCTCGACCGGCCCCTGCTCGCGCTCTGGACGGTGCTCTCCCTCACCCTGCTCGTGGCCCTCGTTCGCTCGGCGCGCCGCCTGCGCCGCCGCCGCGGGGAGTGGGCGCCGGCGGTGGTGGACGGCGTCCCCGTGCTCGTCGCGCCCGACCTCGGGCCGGCGGTGGTGGGCGGGCGCGACGCGCGCGTCGTCCTGCCGTCGTGGGCCATGCAGCTCGACGCGCCGCTCCGCCAGCTGGTGCTACGCCACGAGCACGAGCACCTGCGCGCCGGCGACCCGCACCTGCTGCTGGCCGGCCTGGCGGCCGTGATCGCCATGCCGTGGAACCCGGCGCTCTGGTGGCAGCTCGGCCGGCTGCGGCTGGCCGTGGAGCTGGACTGCGACCGGCGCGTGCTGCGGGCGCACGGCGACGTGGAGCGCTACGGCCTGCTGCTGATGGCGGTGAGCCAGCGGGGCGGAGGGCTGATGCGCCTCGCCATGCCGGCCTTGAGCGAGAGCAGCGGCGCGCTCGAGCGCCGCATCGCGGCGATGACCGCGGCCACGCCACGTCGCCGCGGCGCGCGGGCGGCGGCGCTGGGCCTCGCCGCCCTGGCGGTGGCCGCCGCCGCGTGCCTCGTGCCGAGCCCGGGGCGCCTCCAGGCGGCCACGCTGCGCGAGTCCGTGCAGCCGCCCGTACGCAGCGCGTCGGCCGACACGATCACCGTGGACGACTCCACCCGTACCTACTTCGAGTTCCAGGTGGAGGATCCGGTCCGGGCGCTGAACAACGTGGCGCCCACCTACCCCGTGGCGCTGCAGGCGCAGGGGGTGTCGGGGCAGGTGATCGCGCAGTTCGTGGTGGGCACGGACGGCGCCGTGATCCCGGGCACGATCAGGATCATCGAGTCCAGCCACGAGCTCTTCACGGCCGCCGTCGAGTCCGTGCTCCCGCAGATGCGCTACCGGCCGGCCCTGGTGGGCGGACAGCCCGTGCGCCAGGTGGTGCAGCAGTCGTTCGTCTTCAACACGCGCAAGCAGGATCCCGCGGCCAGCGATTCGGTCGCACCGGCGGGCAGGTACAGCGTGCGCCCCAGCAGCACGCCGCGCCCGCCGACGCGCGGTGCGGCGACGCCTGACACCGGCGGGTACTTCGAGTTCAAGGTGACGAAGCAGGCGACGCCCGCCAACGACGTGAGCCCGACCTACCCCGCGGCCCTGAAGGCGCAGGGGCTCACCGGCCAGGTGATCGTGCAGTTCGTCGTCGGCGAGGACGGGAAGCCGGACCCGAGCACCTTCAAGGTGATCGAGTCGAGCCACGAGCTGTTCACCGCCGCGGTGCGCGATGCGCTGCCCCTCATGCTCTACGCGCCGGCGGAGGCGGACGGCCACCCGGTGCGGCAGGTGGTGCAGCAGGCGTTCGTCTTCACGCCGGATCGGTGAGCGGCAACGGCCACTGAGCGATGACTGACGGCGAGTGGCGAGCGGTCAGCACCGAGCCATGAGCTACGAGCGACGACGCTCAGAC
>DASTRO010000035.1:0-32784 GCA_035761165.1 Gemmatimonadaceae bacterium
GCGCGCGTCCAGCAGGTGATCCTGCAGTACATCCAGGCCTTCGATGCGCGCGACGCGAACGCGGCGCGCCGCCTCTACCCTGGTGTCGACACCCGCGCCATGGAGGCGAAGCAGATGACGAACTGGTCGGCGAAGATCATCGAGCCGCCAGTCGTCACGGTCCGCGGGAGCAGCGCCGAGGCGACCTTCACCTACGAGCTCGCCTTCTTCCACCCGCAGACGGGGATGAGCCGCACCACGCTCGAGGCCCACGCCATCCTCCAGCGCGGCGACGACGGCTGGCGCATCCAGCGCCTCGACGCCGTCCCCCGCCGCTGAGACCTGACGCGCGACACCGCTCGGCTCCTGGGTACGCCGGGGCTCCGCGGGCCGTGGGCCGTGGCCCGTGGGTGGGCATCGACGCTCAGGGGGAACACGGATGCGACGGAGGAGCCGGATGCCTCGGATCGCTCCGCTCCAGTCCACGCCACCTCACATCAGGACCGGGATTGATCGGGGGTGGGCTGCTCCTCAGCCCACCCCTCTCCGCGCCTGGAGCAGAATTCATGGGAGTGAGCTGCTCCTCAGCCCACCGCTCCTCACGCCCGGTCGAGCGCACGGAGCTGTCAGGGCAGCGGAGCCCGCCGCCCTCCTTCATGCCTGGCCCTGGCACACGGAGGGGTGAGTGCGGCGGAGCCCACCCCAATCATCCCGACCCCGGTGCGAGGAGCCGTGGACCCCACGGGGAGCGATCCGCCGCATCCGGAGCCTCCGTCGCATCCGTGTTCCCCATGAGCGTAGATGCCAGCACCGCCGCGAGGAGCCCGGACGTACCGCGGAGCCGATCCGTGTCGCGCCACCGGCCCGCGGCGCAGATCCGCGGTAGGCAGTGCCACAGTTCCGCCGTCCCGCCTCGCGCGACCGGATCAGAATCCGCGCTCGAGCCCGACCGTCCAGTAGAGGTTGGGCCGCATCCCGTTCTCGCCCAGCGGCAGGATCACGTTGGCGACGGCGAGGAAGCTGCCGGGGAGCTCCAGCTTCGAGCCCACCGACGCCGCCAGCAGGTGGTCGCGCTGCGACGGGATGTTGGTCGCGCGCACGACGCTGCCGTCCAGGAAGCGGGTGGGCGGCGGGAGCGTCACGTGGCTCTCGCCGAGCTGGTACTGGCCCACCAGGTCGGCGGCGAGCGTGAGGTGCGGCGCGGCCAGGGCGTCGAAGCCGATCGTGCCGAGGAGCGCGCTGTTCTCGTCCTCCCCCTCGCGCCAGAGGAAGCCGGCGTTGGCGTGTGGCGTCATGTTGCCGACGCGCGCCGAGGCGACGAGCAGCCCGCGCACGGCCACCGTGCCGGAGCCGAGCAGCTCCTCCTCGTCCCCCGTCGGCAGGCGGACGTCGGTCAGGAAGGCGAGGCCGCCGCGCGGTGACTGTGCCAGGTTGAACTTGACACGTGCCGCGATGTCGCCGAGGCCCGTCGTGCTCCCGCTGCTCTGCGTCGTGTCCACGAACTGCGGGTCGGCGCTGGTGCCGCTCCAGAAGTGGAGCGGGAAGCTGCCCGTGTTGACGATCGTGCCGATGCTCGTGCCGTCGATCGAGAGGTGCACCACCGGGACCACCACGCCGATGTCGATGCGGTTCGTCAGCCCGTAGGTGAGGTACACCGACATCGCCGACATCGACGCCTCGAGTGCCGTCTGGACGTGGATCGTGTCGCGCTCGAAGCCGGGATTCCCCTCGCCGGAGGGCGGCACGTCCTGGTGCGAGAGCGTGAGGCTCAGGTCGTCCAGGTCGATGCCGCGGATGGAGCGGAAGCTGGCGCCGGTCGCGTTGACGCCGACCAGGAGACGGCCGCGTCCGAGCGTCTGCGAGCGCTCGCCGAAGATCGGGCCCGTGGAGCTGGCCACCGGCACGGGCATGCCGGTGGGGCCGATCTCGAAGATGGTGCCGCTGCTCGTGGCGCCGATCGGGATGTTCGCGACGCTGGTCTGGATCGCGTTGTAGAGGAAGCCGACGACGCTCTCCGCCACCTCGCGCGCCGCCGGGTTGTAGTGCTGTCCGTGCTCCCCCGGCGACTCGAGCGAGAGGCAGATCAGCTCCTCGCAGCTCCCGAAGTGGAAGACGTTGCGCAGGCGCTCGCGCATGGTCGCCTCCGCGCCGGCGTCCTGGGCGTGCACGGGGCCGGCGAGCAGCAGGCTCGCCACGAGGAGCAGGAGCGGCCGGGATCGGAGCGGCGGCATGGGCTCTGGGGATGGCGGAAGGGGCACGACGGCGCGGCCAGTATGCACTGGCCCGGCCGCATGCGGCAAGACCGGTCGTGACGACCCGGTGGGACGACCGGGCGTGACGCAGCGGGTGGCGCAACGGGTGGGCGTGCCGCGGGACGCACGCGGTGGCGCACGTGGTGGCGCACGTGGTGGCGCACCTGGTGGCGCACGCGGTGGCGCGCGCGCGCCGCTCAGCGCTGCGGGAAGTGCTCCAGGTCGCGCGGCGAGCCGCGCCACGCGCCGGCGAAGCGGGCGCGGAGGTACATCTCCCAGCGCGACTCGAGGTCCAGCCGCGCGGCGGCCTCGGCGTCGAGCGGACGGGCCAGGTCGTGGCCGGCGCAGATGCGGCTCGCCTGGGCGAGCCCCTCGCACACCGCCGCCCAGTGCCGTCGCGCGCGCTCCGGGTCGGGGAGCGCCACCTCCTCGGCGAACTCCGCCTCGAAGGCGTCCGGCTCGACACCGTCAGGCGGCGGCGCCGTGGCGCGCTGGCCGGAATCGATGTCGGCGCCGGTCATCCGGGTGAACGCCGCGCCCGCCGCCGCGGCCACGACGGGATCGGGGTTCAGCAGCTCCGTCAGCAGCAGATCGACCAGCGCGGGGTGCCCGTACGCGCCGAGCAGCGCGAAGCGCGCGGGGCCGAGCGCCGTCGCCCGCGCCACGGCGGCGATGCGCGGCAGCTCCGCCGGGCCGCCGAGCACGGCGAGCACGTGGAGGAGGTCGAGGTTCTCCGGGGCGGGCGCCTCGGCGGCGCGCCGTGCCACGTCCACGATGCCGGGCTGTCCCGTCCACATCGCGGCGTCGATGGCGGCACGGCGCACCGGCGGCTCGTCGCGCAGCCCGGCGGCGTACGTCCTGGCCTCGAGCGGCGGGGCGACGTTGGCGACGATGCGCCACGCCCCGGTGCGCACCGCCGGGTCGTCGTCGTGCAGGAAGCGCTCGAGCCGCGCTGCCTCCGGCGCCACGCCGGCCTGCACGGCCACCGCCTCGGCGGCCGCCACCGCCACCGGCGGCGCGGCCATCCGCACGAGCGCCTCGAGCGACGGGAGGAGCGCGCCGGCGGGCCCGGCGCAGACCGCCTGTCGCAGCGCCTCCAGCCGCGGCCCCTCCGCGCCGGCCAGCGCCTCGCGCACGCGCCCGAGCGCCGGCTCGCCGCCCAGGTGCAGCAGGGTGAACGCGGCGGCGAACACCGCCATCGGGTCGTCGCCGGCCAGCCCGGCCTCGAGCAGCGGGAGGGTGTGCTCCCCCTGCGCGAGCAGTCCCTGCAGCCGCGCCGCGATCCGCTCGTCGAGCTCGGCCAGCGTGCGCGCGGTGTGCGCGGGCGAGCGCAGCGCGGCCGGCCGCCGTCCCCAGAGGAACTGCAGCTCCTCGAAGTGCTCCTCGAGGACGTCGGGGAGATGGGTGAGCTTCGGCGCGGTCATGGGAGCGGGCGGGCGATCGAGCGGACGGTCGGGGATGGGCGGCCGGGGGTCAGTTGATCGAGACCGCGCCGCCCCTGATGCGGTTCATGCGCTGGGCGTGGGAGACGAGGTCCCGGCCCTTGATGAGGATCTTGCCGTCGGCGCGCAGGGTGATGGAGCCGTCGCCGACGCGCAGCACGAGGCTCTGGCGGGCCTCGAGCACGAGCTCGTCCGGCACGGGATCGGGCTCGAGCACCGGTGCCGCGTGGCTGGCGCCGATGCGGCCGAGGATCACCCCGCGCCCCGGCGTGGCGGGCTCGCGCCAGACGAGCACCTCGTCGCCCTCGGCGTAGAGCAGGGCGTCGTGGCCGGTCTGCAGCACCACGCAGGTGAGCACCGCGCCGCCGTCGCGCAGGGCGACGCCGATCGTGCCGTGCGTGTCCACCACCGTGCCCGTCGCCAGGCCGGCGGCGCCGAGCAGGGCACGCGGGAGGGGAAGGTCCGGTTGCGTCATGGCGGGTCTCCGGGGCGCGGTGGCCTACAGCGCCACGTCCTTGGGGTCGTAGAAGGCGATGTTGCGGAAGCCGGCGGCGAGCAGCGCGTCGCGCAGGCGCTCGTGGACGAGGATGGCGTTCGTCGACTCGGCCAGGCGGAAGAGGAGCGCGCCGCCGGTGCGGCTCTCGTCCACCACGAGGCGGTCGAAGTCGACGTCGATCACCGGCCCGCCGGTGTGCACCGTCGCCACCGACTGCCCCATGTCGGCGGCGGCGATCGTGCCGATGATGTTCACCGCCACGTGCGTCTCGTGGCGCGCGCCGTCGTCGGGATCGACGAGCACCGCGTCGTACAGCTCGAGGTTGTCCACCCCGGCGGCGACCATCGCGTCCACGAGGTCGCGGCGGAAGAGGGGGATGCGGCCCTGCAGATATTCCGGGATCTCCGGGCCGTGGTCGTCGGCGTCCGGGTTGAGTGGCTTGAGCTTGATCTCGAGCGGTTGCGGCACGGGCGCGGTGATGCGGCTGCCGCGCGTGAAGCGGACCCCCTTGAGGAAGGGGTACTCGTCCACCCAGCGGCCCGGCCGGGTCCCATCGCGCTCCATCACGAAGTACATGCGTGCTCCTCGGTCACGCCTCGTCCATGTACTGCTGCGAGAAGCGCGACGTGTAGATGTTCTTCTTCCAGGCCGAGATCGGGGCGCGCAGCATGCGCGCCAGCCGCCCCGACGTGGTGTTGAGCCGGCTCACGATGGCGTAGAGGTTCTGGCGCTCCTCGGGCTTCGGTTTCTCCTTCTTCGACGCCTCCGGGCACCACACCGACTCGCCGTCCTCGAGCTTGTCGTAGAGCTTGTCCAGCGCCTCGAGCACCTTGGTGCTGTACTGCTCGTGCGCGTCGTGGAACTGCCGCCCCCAGGTGCGGATCGCGGCGAAGGCGTACTCCTTCTTCTTCGACTCCGCCTTGCTGCTCCACGGCCGCACCGCGTAGTTGCCGGGCAGCCAGATGCCGTTGGGCAGCGAGTTGACGTTGTAGCCGATGTTCCCCTTCGCCGACCCGTCCTTCCAGAGGTACTCGTTGGACTGGAAGAGCTGGCTCTTCTTCAGCGCGGCGTTTCCGGGGATCAGGTGGTGGGCCGCGACGCTCACCGGCTTCGTCGTGCCCCACACGTCCACGCTCTGGGGATCCGGCGCCCCGCCGAGCGCGGTGCCGAGCTTCCCCGAGTCGTTCTTGAACTTGAGCGGCTCCTCGCTCCCGCCGTCCAGGTCCTCGTCCTCCTCCGGGTTGGCCACGAGGTCGTTCTCCTCGACCGCCGGATCGGCCTTGGCGTTGCAGAAGTAGCAGTCGCTGTCGTGCCGCTCGTCGACGAGGACGTACGGCGAGATCGCCTCTCCGACCTGGGTCATCGCCTCACCCCATCATGTTCTTCTTGTTGTGGAAGAGCGGGTCGCCCATGCGGCACGCGTTCTTCCCCTCGAGCTTCACGTCGAACGAGTAGAGCATGAACTCGCACTCGTTCATGTTCACGCTCGACATCACGCCGCCCAGCGTCCCCGCCTCGTCGCCGGAGGACTTCATGTACTTCGCGCCCTTCACCATCGGCATCTGCCCGTCGAGCTTCACCGTGGTGGGCCCCTGCGAGGTGTCGGCGGCCTGGCCGATGTTCGGGTAGGGGATGGGCACCGGGCTCGGCGCCGCCGGCGTCTTGCAGACGTCGGGGAAGACGATGCTGAGGCCGCCGCTCCCCTTGTGCACCGCCCCGCGGAAGTTCACGAACGTCGTCTGTGGCATCGCGTGCTCCTGGCCGTCGGCCGCAGCGGGGATGGAGGCTAGGCGGCGCCGACGGCGAGCGCCGCCCGCGGCCCGTCGTCGGACGAGCAGTATACCAGACACGGGCCCCGCCGGTAGCCGTCGCGCAGCCCCAGCGCCGCCAGCCCGGTCATGAGTGGGCCGCACGCCGCGCCGGTGTCGCCGACGCAGTCGGCCGGATGGTGCATCCCGTGGTCGGGGTGGAAGGCGGCGCGGTTGCGGATGAAGCCGACGCCCCACTCCTTGGCCCAGTGGCTCTCGCCGTTCATCGACGAGTAGACCTCCCGCACCGGGCTCGCGAGCACGCCCCTCGCGGCCAGCGCGGCGATGGCCGCCGCCAGCCCGTCGCCGCGGTAGGGCTCCGCGCTGTAGAGGTGTCCCGGCTCCATCGCCACCCCGGCCCCGCCGATGGTGGCCAGCGGCGCGAGCCCGGCCGCCGCGGCCGCCCCGCGCTCGGCGAGGAGGAGGAAGGCCGCGCCCTCCCCCGGGATGAAGCCGTCCAGGTGCACCTCCGACTTCACGCGCTGCTCCGCGTCGAGCGCGCCCAGGACGCGCAGGTCGCGGTAGCTGTCCACGCCGCCGGCGAGCATGAAGGGGGCGAGCCCGGCGCGGATCGCCGCCGCCGCCCGCTCCACCGCCATCAGCCCGCCGGCGCGGCCGCGGTCCGTCGCGTCGCTCAGCTCGAGGTCGATGCCGCCGCCCACCTGGCTCGCGAGCCGGGCGAGGAAGCCGGCCGGGTCGGTGGGACGGACGGGCGAGTCGGCCGGAAGCGCGAGCACGAGCCCCGGGGCGGGCGTGCCGGCGGGCCGCGCGGCCAGGCACTCGCGCAGCGGCATCGTGGCCAGGCGGAGCAGGCGGAGCTCGCGCGCCGTGGGATGCAGCGCGCCGGCCGGCGCCTCGGCCTCCGGCGCCAGCCCCGGTAGCCCGTCTTCCGGCACCTCCGCCAGCGTGAACGGCCGGACGCGATGGTCGTGCAGCGCCGACTCGCCGAAGCGGGCCACGCCGGCGCGCACCGACGTCGCCGTCTCGGGCGCCGACAGCCCGACCGGCGTCATCAGCCCCACGCTCACCACCACCGCCTCGCGCGTCGCCATCGGGCCGCTCACGCCGCGCGGCTCGCTGTGGCGCGCACCTCGCGCAGCCGCAGCGCCTGCTTGTCCACGGCCAGCGCGGCGCGCCAGGTCAGCACCACGCACCCCGCGTCGGGCTCCAGGAGCACCGTGTCCAGGTTGGCCGGCCGCACCTGCAGCCCACCGTCGAGCACGAAGGTCGCCGTGATCCGCACTGCGGGCAGCCGGAAGCGGAGCACGCCGCCCCCCGGCAGCACGCCCACCGCCTCCACCGGCTCGCCCCCCTGCAGGTAGCCCGGGGCGATCAGGTCCGGCGGCGCGAGCTGGAGGAAGCGCGGGTCGAAGTCGGTGGGCAGGTACGGGGCGCGGCTCGACTGCCAGGCCTCGTCGTAGGTACCGGCGTACGAGCGGCGCGGCTCCCAGTGCGCGCCGAGTGGGGCGAAGGCCGCCGGCGGCGGCTGCTCCTTCCACGAGGTGATGGGCTGGCGGGGGTCCTCCAGGTTGGGCAGCGCCGTCCCCTCCACCGCCAGCTCGCTCTCCGGGTCGCGGAAGCCGGTGCCCACCGGGTTGCGCGCCTCGGCGCGGGGCGCGCCCGCCACCTGGTCGGTCCCGCCGTAGGCCCGTTCCCAGACGAGCGGCATGCTCGCGAAGGGGGTGGGCGCGGTCATCGCGACGCCCACCCCGTTCCCCGCCCACACCCGGTCGCCGACGACGCGCACCTGCTTGCGCACCGGGCCGACCGTGAGGGCGACGTCCATCTGCGTCACCGGCCACGCCCCCGGCGCGTGCGCCTGGCCCACGAGCAGCACGTCCGTGGCCGGCTTGACGAGGGAGAGGTCGGAGGGGACGCGGATGCTCGTCGTCAGCGGGTCGCCGTGGTGCTCGGGGGCCGGGACGATCGGCCGCTGCTCGGCCGCCGGCGGCGGTTCCCCCCATTCGGCGAGCCCGCCGAGCGCGAAGGTGCCCTTCACGACCGCGTAGGCCGTGTCCACGCCGTCCGGGTCCGGGCTGAGGAAGATCGTCCCGACGAGCCCCGTCTCGTTCACGAACTGGAGCATGGCGTCAGTTCGCCGCGACCTTGCTGCCCTTGATCACCACGTTGGAGCTGGCCTTCACGTTGATCTTCCCGGAGCCGGTGACCGTGACGTCCTTGCCCTTGATGGTGATCGTCCCGTCCTTCTTCATCGTGATCGACGCGCTGCCGGTCACGAGGGTGATCTCGTCACCGGCGCTCACGACGAGCTTCTTGCCCACCGTGAGCTCGTCGTTCTGCGCGACGTTCGCGGTGCGGTTCGCCCCGACGTCGATCGTCTCGTTCTTGGCGACGTTCTTCGTGCGGTCCGCGTCGACGGTGAGCGTCTGGTTCTTCCCGACCGAGATCGCCTGGTTCTCGCCGATGGCGATCGTCTCGTTCTTCCCGACGTCCTCGGTGCGGTTCTCGCCGATCGAGATCTGCTCGTTCTTCGCGACGCTCTCCGTGCGGTTGTTGCCGATCGTGATCGATTCGTTGTTCCCCACGCTCTCGGTGCGGTCGTGCTCCACCGTGACCTGCTTGTCCTTCTCGGCGTGGATGACGAGCAGCTCGCTCCCCTTCTTGTCCTCGAAGCGGATCTCGTTGAAGTTCTCCGCGCCGCCGCCCTTGCTGCTGCGCGACTTCACGCCGCTCTGCGTCTGGTCGCCGGGGAGCTCGTAGGGGGGCATCTGGTCGGCGTTGTAGACGCTGCCGATGACGATCGGCCGGTCCGGGTCCCCCTCGAGGAAGTCGACGACCACCTCCTGGCCGATGCGCGGGAGCTGGATGGCGCCCCACTGCTTCCCCGCCCACGTGCTCGCCACCCGCACCCAGCAGGAGCTGTGCTCGTCCTTCTTGCCGACGCGGTCCCAGTGGAACTGGACCTTCACGCGGCCGTACTTGTCCACCCAGATCTCCTCGCCCGCCTTGCCGACCACCACCGCCGTCTGCGTGCCGTGCACGATCGGGCGCGGCGTCGCCGGCAGGGGGCGGAAGGGGACGTCGTACGGGATCGCCTCGAAGGCGTTCCGGTAGTCCTCCTCCTCGGCCCCGCGGTCGGTGCCGAAGCCACCGCTGCTGGCGCTGTGCGTCACGCGCGTGATGAGGTACTGCGCGTTCCGGTCGCGCCGGTAGTGCCCCTTCAGCGCGAAGCGGTAGCCGGGCTGGAAGGCGCGGCAGGTGCCGCTGCCGCTCAGCACGTCGGCCCCCGCCTCGTGCGCGTCGAGCCGCAGGCTCGCGTAGCGCTCGCCGTCGGGCCGGGCGGCGTACTCGCCGGGGTAGTCGTAGACCTCCTCGGGCTCCCGGCCGTTCACCGTCACGTCCAGGCTCGAGGCGGGCGTGAGGAAGTTGTAGTCGGTGAGCGAGACCTTCCCGGTGCGCGCCACGCGCTCGAACGCCGCGTCGAGGACGACGTCCTCGTGCAGGCTCGGGTTGGCCTGCGGCGACATGCGTGCCTCGGCCTGCCCCGGACACGGCTTGACGGCGCTCTTCGCGTCGGCCAGCACCAGCGTGTGCTTGCTCGCCGTATGCTCGAAGAAGTAGAAGATCCCCTCCTCCTCCATCAGCCGCGAGACGAAGTCCAGGTGCGACTCCCGGTACTGCACGCAGTAGTCGCGCTTCGCGTAGCTGCCGATGCACTGCAGCTTGAAGTCGCTCATCCCGAGGTCCTTGAACACCTGCTCGATGATCTCGGTGGCCGTCATCTCCTGGAAGATCCGGCAGTCGCTGGACAGCGACAGGAACCAGAGCCACGGCACCACCTCGACGCGGTAGTTGGTGAGCGGGCCGCTCCGGTCCAGCTGGACGACGCGGCGCACCAGGCCGTGGATGACGCGCGGGTCGCCGTCGGGGAGCTCGAGCGTGACCGACACCGGCTTGCGCAGCAGCGCCGCCGGGTCGATCGCGTCGTTCTCCGAGACGACGTGCAGCGTGAAGAGGAAGGGCGTCGAGATCGCCTCCTCACCGGTGAACCGCTCGAGCAGGAGCTCGTCCGGGCCGAGAGGGGTCTCGACCCGGAACTTGCGTCCCGCTTGCGAATAGGTGGACATGCGCTGTCTCGCGGGGCAGGGAGAGGGCCGGCGGCGCTCAGGCCGCCGGCACCGTGGTCGGCGGCGACACCGACGCCCCGGCCGGCGCCGCCACCGCGTACTCCATCTGGTAGCCGAAGTTGCCGTCGTCGCCGATCGCCACGCGCACCGCGGCCGGCTTCCGGCCGTCGGCCACCGACTCGAGGATCATGCGCGAGATCTCCGGCATGAGCGAGTTGGTGAGGATGTTGTCCACGTTGCGCGCGCCGCTCTCCACCTCGGTGCAGCGCGCCGCGACGGCGTCGATCAGCGTCTCGTCGTGCAGCAGCGCCATGCGGTGCGTGTCCTGGAGCCGGCGCTGCAGCTTGCCGACCTTGAGGCGAACGATCTGCTTCAGCGCCTCGTCGCGCACCGGGAAGTAGGGGATGATGACCATGCGGCCGAGGAACGCCGGCTTGAAGGTCTTGTCCAGCTCCGGCTTCAGCGCCTTCACCAGCCCGTCGTGGTCGGGCATCGTCTCCGGGTCGGCCGTCAGGCGCATGATCGTCTCCGTGCCGGCGTTGGTCGTCAGCAGGATCACCGTGTTCCGGAAGTCGATCTGCCGCCCCTCGCCGTCCTCCATCACGCCCTTGTCGAACACCTGGAAGAAGAGCTCGAGCACGTCGGGGTGCGCCTTCTCCACCTCGTCCAGCAGCACCACCGAGTAGGGGCGCCGGCGCACCGCCTCGGTGAGCACGCCCCCCTCGCCGTAGCCCACGTAGCCCGGGGGCGACCCCTTCAGCGTGCTGACGGTGTGCGCCTCCTGGAACTCGCTCATGTTGATCGTGATCAGGTTCCGCTCGCCGCCGTAGAGCATGTCGCTGATCGCCAGCGCCGTCTCCGTCTTGCCGACGCCACTCGGGCCGACGAGCATGAAGACGCCCTTCGGCTTGTTCGGGTCCTCGATGCCGGCGCGCGAGGTGCGCACGCGGCGGCTGATGATCTCCATCGCGTGGTCCTGCCCGATGACGCGCGCGCCGAGGTGCTGCTCCAGCCTGAGCACCGTCGCCACCTCGTCGGAGAGCATCTTGCCCACGGGCACCCCCGTCCAGCCGGAGATCACCTCGCCGATCAGGTGCGCGTCGACGCAGATGCGCATGAGCGGCGTGTCCCCCTGCAGCGCGGTGAGCTCGTCGTTCAGTGCCGCCAGCTCGGCGCGCGCCGCCTCGGCCTCGGCGCCGGCCAGCGCGGGCGCGGCGTCGCCGTCGCCCCCCTCCAGCCGCGTGCGCAGCTCGCGGATGCGCGACACCAGCTCGCGCTCCCGGTCCCACCGGCCGGCCAGCTCGTCGCGGCGGCGCTCCACCTGCTCGCGCTCGGTGGCGATCGCCGCCAGCCGCTCGCCGTGGTCGGCACCGGCCGCCGCCTCGCGCGTCAGCACGCGCTCCTGCACCGCCAGGTCGTCCAGCCGGCGGTAGCAGTCCTCGAGCGCCGGCGGCGTCGTGTTCTGGCCCAGCGCCAGGCGCGCGCACGCCGTGTCGAGCACGCTCACCGCCTTGTCCGGCAGCTGCCGGTCGGGCAGGTAGCGGTGCGAGAGGCGGACGGCCGCTTCCAGACCGTCATCCAGGATGCGCACGCCGTGGTGGCGCTCCAGCGCCGGCACCACGCCGCGCAGCATCAGCGCGCACTGCACCTCGGTGGGCTCCTCCACCTTCACCAGCTGGAAGCGGCGGCTGAGCGCCGGGTCCTTCTCGAAGAACTTCTTGTACTCGCTCCACGTCGTCGCCGCGATGGTGCGCAGCTCGCCGCGCGCCAGCGCCGGCTTCAGCAGGTTGGCGGCGTCGTTCTGCCCGGCCTGCCCCCCGGCGCCGATCATCGTGTGCGCCTCGTCGATGAAGAGGATGATCGGCGTCTCGGAGTTCTTCACCTCCTCGATCAGCCCCTTCAGCCGGTTCTCGAACTCCCCCTTCACCCCGGCGCCGGCCTGCAGCAGCGCCAGGTCCAGCGTGCGCAGCGTGACGTTGCGCAGCGCCGGCGGCACGTCCCCCTGCGCGATGCGCAGCGCGAAGCCCTCCACCACCGCCGTCTTGCCGACGCCCGCCTCGCCGACGAGGATCGGGTTGTTCTGCCGGCGGCGCGTGAGGATGTCCACCACCTGCCGCACCTCGGTGTCGCGGCCCAGCACGGGGTCGATCTTCCCCGCCTTCGCGCGCCCGGTGAGGTCCACCGTGTACTGGTCCAGGAAGGGCGTCTTCCCGCCCGGCCGCGGCTGGCCGCCGGCGTCCGCGCCGGCGCCCGCGCCCATGCCCGCCGGCGCGCCGCGCTCCTCGCTCGAGCCGGCGGTGATCGCCGCGAAGTCCTTGCGCAGCCCCTCGGCGGTGACCTTCTCCAGCTCCCGGCTCACGTCCAGCGCCATGCGCCGCTGGTCGGCGTCGGCCATCAGCGCCAGCAGCACGTGCCCGGTGCGCACCTGCGCCGCGCCGTACTCCACCGAGCCGAGTGTCCAGCCGTCGGTGAGCGCCTTGACGAGCGACGGGCTCAGCGTCGGCGTGCGCGCGTTGCCGCTCTTCAGCCGGTCGAGCCCGCGCTGCAGGTCGCCCGCCAGGCGCGAGCGGTCCACGCCGAAGTGCTTGAGGACGAACGCCACGTCGCCGTCGGTGGCGTCGAGCGCCTTGAGCAGGAAGTGCTCGATCTCGACGTCGTAGTGGGTGCGCGACAGGCACAGCCCCGCGGCCGCCTCGACGGCGCTGCGCGTCTCGTTGTTCAGTCGTCCGATGAGGGACCGCAGGTTGACGTTCATCGCTGACCTTCCGCTGCTGAGGGTGGGAGAGCTACGTCGTACGTGTCGCCGATGGTGTTGGGTCGAGGCTCGCCTCGCGCTGTCATCGGCGCTGTCGAATGGGCCCTCGCGGGAGCATCCTCCGAGACCCGGCGGGCTTGCCACAGCGCCCCTGTCATCCCGCAGGAGCCCCACCGCAGGTGGGGCGAGTGTCGGGATCTACGCTCACCTGCCGGTGGCCAGCTACGCGGTCCGGACGGTAGATCCCGACCCTCGCTCGCTGACCCACCCGCCTTCGGCGGGTACCCGGCTCCTGCGGGATGACGCACGAGCGACCAGCACCGACTCACGCTCGTCGACGGTTGCATCATCGCGGTCACAACGAGAGCACCGTGTCGTCCGCGTCGTGCGCCGACGGCGCGGTGCGGAGCCAGGTGGCCCAGCCGAGCGGCAGCGCGGGGCCCTCGGCCCCCAGCCGGCACGGCGGTACCGCGTCGTGGCGCAGCACCAGCTGCACCTCGACGTCGAGCTGGTCGTCGGCGTACACGCGCACCAGCTCGCGCAGGCGCGCCAGCGCGCTGCCGCCGGGGAGGAAGTCGTCGTACTGGGTACGGGTGAGCGGACCGAGGCGCAGGCGCACGTGCGCCTGCGGGTCCCACACCTCGTCCCCCACCACCGCCCCCGACCCCAGCCGCGACGACGGCGACTCCAGCGCGTCGTCGAGCGCGCACTGGTCGGCCGTGGCCAGCGGGTACCACTCGCCCACGAACTGCTCCACCGTCACCGGCACGCCGAAGTAGTCGCTCACCAGCTGCTCCAGCCCCACCGCCGAGCGGCGGTGCGATGCCAGCAGGCCGCTGTAGAAGAGCAGCGACTCGTCGCGCAGGGCGAGCCGCCCCTGCAGTCCCTCGGTGCCGAAGCCGATGAGGTCCGCCACGTGCGCCGCCAGGGGGTCGCGTCGCGCACGCTCGTGCGCCACCGTGAAGCGGTACTTCTCCCACGCCCGATAGAAGAGGGAGACGAGCCGGTGGTGGAACAGGTCGAGGAAATCGCGCAGCGCCGTGTCGCGCAGTCGCGCCCGTTCGGCCACCTGCAGGGTGTAGGCATGCGGCAGCACGCCGGTGGGCCCGGTGAGGCCGAGGAAGTTGACCGCCATCCGCGCCGGCCCCTCGTCGTCCACGGTGAGCGACTGGATCTCGCTGGCCGGGAAGGCGATGGAGGGAGGCACGGAGAAGCGCGCCACCTCGGCCGCGGGGTCGCCGAAGCCGCCGACCGGCGTGCGATCGGGGTGCGTGCGCTCGAGCAGACGCACCGCCTGGAAGAACTCCACCGAGGTGGCGTGGTCGCGCAGCAGCGCCTCGAGCGCGCGGATCGCCTCGGGGGGCAGCGGCGCCGCCGCCTCCGCCGCCGCCTCCGGCCCGCCCGCCACCGCGGGCCGTGCCGCTCCGGGCTCCGCCGCCCCGGCCGACGGCGGCGTCGCGGTGCCGGTGTAGCCGCCGCCCGCCACGTCGGCCGGGGCGGACGGGTCGGGGGGGACGCCGGGGGACGCCATCGGCGGCCGATCGAAGACGCTCGGCGTCACAGCAGTGCCTTCCCGCCGGCGCGTGGCGCCCATTCGCCCAGCGGCCGGCGACGCTGGCGCGACCGCGCGGTGAGCGCCGAGAAGCTGTTGAGCGACGTGTAGAGCCCGAGGAACCGCTCCAACACGCTCGCCAGCAGGTACGCGCTGCCGCCGGCGAACTGCTCCTCGTCCAGCTCCAGCTCCACGCGCCGGCCGCGCGCGAAGGCCAGCCCGTGCTCGCCCAGCACGCGGGCATGCGCCGGCGCGCTCGACACCCGCACGATCCCCTGGATGTGCTTCTCCCCGGCCGCGTCGTCGCCCGTGTTGTGCAGCCGCAGGATCTCCTGCAGCGCGTCGGTGCCTTCCTCCACCAGGGAGAGGTAGTTGAGCGAGAGCTGCGAGATGAGGCGCCAGAGCTGCGGCTTGCCGAGCGGCGGCTGTACCACCGGCGTGGGCTTCACCAGCGCCGTGATGCGGCGCAGCGGCCCGCCCCCCTGCAGCTCGAAGTCGCCGCCGTCACCCCCGAAGGGCAGCCGCGCCGGCAGGTTGCCGTCGAAGCAGGTGAGGCGCGCCGTGACCGCATCGAGGTCGGGGTGGATGGTGCGCGCCGAGAGGTCCACGAAGGCGAGGAAGACGTCCGTCCCCTCGTCCTCGCGCCAGCGGCTGGCGCGCCGGCGGGCCTGCCAGAACTGCTGCGGCGTGGCGCGGTCGCTGGCGTGCCGGTGCGAGTAGAACGGCTCGAAGCGCACCGGCTCGCGCGCGCCCGGCGTGACCCCCACCACCTCGTCCACCGAGAAGATCTCGGTGCTGGCGCGGCGCGCGTCCGGCGTCAGCAGGTACTCGTGCCGTCGCTGCGTGAGCAGCACCGGCTCCGAGACCTGCGGGAAGAGGTTGACCACCGGCGTGCAGCCCAGGCGCAGCGTGCGCGCGTTGACGCCGCTCTCCAGCACCTGCCGACGGTCGGCGCGCTCGAACGGGGAGACGAGGAACACCACCTCGGCGCGCTCGCCGAAGCCGGCCGCGCGCAGCTCGGCGAAGCCGCCCAGGTCGAAGAAGAGGAACTTGTCCGGGAAGGTGAAGTACTCCTGGAGCAGCCGGTAGCCGGCGAAGGAGCGGCGCGGGAAGGGGAGGATCCCCTCGTCCTCGCCGAAGCCTACCGGCCGCAGTGCCTCCGGACCCAGCACCACGCGCCGCGCCGGGTCGTCCGGGTCGCGCACGACGACGCGCACCAGGTTGTGGCCCAGCAGCTCGTACAGCGGGTAGACCAGGCTCCCGTCCCCGGCGAGGTGCAGCCGCAGCGTCTCCAGCTCGAGCTGGTCGAAGCGCACGTCGGGCAGGCAGCGCAGCTCCAGCCGCAGCGCGGCCACCGCCTCGGGCGCGCGCACCGCCGGGCGCAGCCGCTCGGGGGTGGTCCACTGCGCGGCCGCCACCGTCACCGGCCAGAGCGTGGTGTCGTAGCACGTCCGGAAACGGCAGGGCACGCCCCCCACCGGCCGCGAGTAGAGCAGCGAGCCGCGGCGGATGGGGAGCCCGGTGGTGAGCTTCCCCTGCTCGGGGTCGAGCTCGAACTCCACCAGCGAGGTGCTCGGCATCGGCCGCACGTAGTGCGGGTAGACGACGTCGAGGAGGCTCTCGCTCACCTCGGGGAAGTCGTCGTCGATCTTGAGGTGCACGCGCGCGGCGAGGAAGGCGAAGCCCTCCAGCAGCCGCTCGACGTGCGGGTCCTCGCACTTGGTGCGCTCGAGCTGGAGCCGCGACGCCACCTTTGGGTAGCGGTCGGCGAACTCCGCGCCCATGCGGCGCAGGAAGGCCAGCTCGCGCTCGTAGTAGTACAGCAGGTCGTCGCGCACGGTGGGCCTGCCTCGCTAGCTCTGGGGGGCGGCGCCCGCCTGCTGCACCTCGAACTCGTTCTTGGCCACGTCGAGCACGGTGTCGAAGACCACCCGCTCGGGCGTCGGGTCCATGCGCAGCATCGCCTCGATGACGAAGTGGATGCGGCGCTCGCCCCCCGCGTCGTCCTCCACGAGCGAGACGCGCGCGCCGGCCAGCCGCGGCTCGAAGAGGGCGATCGCCTCTTCCACCTCGAGCGCCAGCCGTGCCGGCGTGTCCGGTGCGTCCCGGTGCAGCGAGGTGACGTCGGGCAGCCCGTAGCGGTAGAGCGACTGCCGCACCTCCTCGCACGCCTCGGGCGCGGGCTGCGGCGTGCGCCGCGTGTTGAGCAGCCACTCCAGGTCGCGGCGCAGCGTCTGCTTGAGCGCGCGCACCGAGTCGCTCCACGTCATCGACGGGTCGCCGGCCAGGCGCGGCTCGTCGTCCATCAGGCGGTCGAGCACCGACTGCTGGACCGTGCGCTCGATCTCCCCTGCGCGGGCCATCGGCGCCTCAGCCCGCGCTCGGCGTGAGCGCGATCGCCTGCACCGGATCCAGCCGGCAGACGCGCAGGTACAGCTCGTCCTTGGCGCTGCCGCGGAAGTCGGTGCGGTCGTAGCAGCGGTAGAGCAGGGCCATGGGCGTGGCGACGATGGCGCCGGGCTCCCAGTCCTCGAGCTTGTGCTCGTCGATCTCGCTCACCATCTGCTCGAGCAGCGGGATGGCGACCGCGAAGAGGCCGGCGTCCACCATGATCTTCGCCACCTGCGTGCGCCGGATGAAGCGGTCGCGCCGGCTCTTGCCGCGGCTGGCCGCGGCCATGAGCATGTCCACGGCGCGGGCCGGACGGCCGGCGCGCACCTCGGCGGCGGCCAGGTCGAGCAGCGACGGGCCGCCGGGCGCGCGGCGCCGGCCGCCGCCGGCCAGCACGCCCGCCACCGCGCCGCCCTCGGCCCCGTCGCCGTTCCCCGTCGTGCCGTCGCCGTCCCCGTCGAGGCCCGGCTCCGGCTCGGGCGGCAGCTTCTTCGTCAGGATCGAGCGGGCCACGCCGCGCACCTGCTCCAGCACCTCGCGCAGCGGCGTGTACGACGGCGCCACGTCGCCGAACTTCTCCTGGGACACCGCGTCCAGCGCCGCGAGCGTCTCCAGCGCGGCGTCGAGGTCGCCGGTGAGCTTCTGATAGAAGGCCAGGTCGGTGCTCTCGACGGCGCGGTCCCAGTCCTCGGCGGCGAGCTTCCCCTCGGCGATCTTCTGCTGTCGGCGCTCGGCCTTCTCGGTGCTCTCCTGGACCGCCGCCTCGTAGCCGACGTCGCGCGACTCCTCGAACTTCAGGTGGCCGTAGCCCGCCTTGGTGAGCGGCACCTGGCGCACGGCGATCACGAGGCGGCTCCCGACCCAGTCCAGCGGGGCGGCACGCAGCTCGGCATCGTCGTCCTCCAGCTCCGGGTAGAGCGAGTCCCAGAACTGCACGAGCAGGTCGCGGAGCAGCCCGAGCCCCTGCGTGAGGCCGGCGAAGCCCTCGCGATTGAGCAATGCCTCGGTGAGCCAGGCGGCGAGCTGCAGGTCCTTCGTCTTCGTCGCCAGCGCCTCGCTGGCCAGTCGCTGGACGAGCGCGTAGTCGGCCGTCTTGCGCGGGCCGGTGGGGAGCTCGCCGGCGGGGAGGTCGTCGTCCTCCCGCCGCGCCTCCTTCACCTTGTCGTAGAGCGGGTCGTAGCGGAGGTTGGCGCCCCCGGGCAGGTCGCCGGGGATGGGCGTCAGCAGGTCGTCGCGGAGGGGCATCGGGGAGAGGAGCGTGAAACGAGGCGAAAGAGGGGGAGAGTGGCGCGGCGTGTGTCGTGGCGGGGCTGGCCGCTCGATCGGGAAGCGGGCGTCTGGCGTCTGGCGTGTCGGGGCGTGGAGCGGGACGCGTTTGGCGTGCAGTGCCTCTTCCAGACGCTCACCGCCATACGCCCCCGGACGCTAGACGCCAGACGCCCGGCTCGTCCGTCTGATACTCAGATCGCCACGACACCCCCCCCGCGCGCCAGCGCCCACGCCCCCGTCACGCCTCCGGCGTGATCACCAGCTCCCGCACCTCCAGCAGCGGCACCTCCTCGCCATCGACGAGCAGCAGCTTCTGCCCGGCGGGGACCACCTGGCCGTCGGGGAGCTCCTCCCACGCCGTGACGCGGCCGAGCTGCACCTGCGGGTCGGCGTGCTGTGCGGCGAGCGGGGTGAGCACCGGGAGGAGGACGTCGCCGAGCTCGAGGCCACGGAAGCCGGGGCCGGTGAGGAGCTTCGCGGGCGCCCAGAGGAGATCCCGCAGGCGCGCCGGGCGCTCCATGCGCACGGTGGCCACGTGCTCGAGCGGCAGCCAGAGGTACTGGCCGCCGGCGAAGACCTCGAGGCGCGCGCCGATGCGGGGGTCGGCGTCCTCGAGGGTGGTGAAGGGCTGGCCGTTGAGGGTGCCCGACACCGGACGCGGCGCCGGCCCGGAGGGCAGGTTGCCGGTCGCGAACATCTCGGACCGCAGCCGGTCCGCCTGCAGCGCCGCCTTCAGCGTGAGGGCGCCGATCCCTGCCTCGGCGCTCGCTCCCGCGAGGACGTCCAGCTGCTTCTCGGCACGGTCGTGGTTGCCGGCGAAGGAGAGCAGCTCGAAGAGGAAGGCGCGCCGCTGGGCGTCGGTCGGATTGCTCCGCAACTCGACACCCAACGACGCGATCGCCTCGTCGAGCCGGCCGGCCTGGAACAGCTCGCGGGCGTGCACCAGGATCGCCTGCGCGGCTTACTTCTCGACCTTCTGCAGATCCCAGCTCGCCAGGACCGGCTTGCCGACGGCGCCCTTGGCATCCTGCTGCTGGTACTCGATCTCCACCTTCGCGAAGGCCAGCGAGACCGACTCGGTCGGCGTGTCGTCGCCGCCCGTGGAGCCGGACCACTGGATGCTCTCGATCATCACGTCGGTGAAGGTGTACTTCAGGAACGGCGCCTGGCCGGCATCGCCGGACGCCTTGTTCATCGTCACGACGGCGTTGGCGAAGTGCTTGCCGTTGCAGCAGGCATTGAAGAGGATCGGGCTGGTCTTGTCCGTCTTCTTCATGATGTTGAAGCTGCTCACCGACACCTTGCCGGCGCTCAGCCCACCCGTGCCCGAGCCGACCGTCGTCGGGTTCGAGGCGCCCCAGGAGAAGCTGTAGATCTCGATCTCCTTGGCGTGCTTCGCGTGCATTGCCTCGCCTTCGACGCTGTCGATCTTGATGAAGGTATCGAACGCCATACGACTGTCCTCCGTGAGGTGGTTGGGAACGCGGGTGAGGGTCCTGCGGTGCGAGGCCGGCGACGGTGACGACCACCGTCGCCGGCCTCGCGACGGCTCACTTGCCGGCGGGCAGCTCGGCGACGAGCCGCATGGACATGGTGAGCTCGTCGAGCTGGAAGTGCGGCTTGAGGAACGCCACCGCGCGGTACACGCCCGGCTTCCCCGGCACCTCGCTGACGTCGACGCGAGCGTCGCTCAGCGGACGCTTCGCCTTCACCGACATCGGCGCGTCGTCGTTGCCGACGACGTAGTTCATGATCCAGCGGTTGAGGAACGACTCCACCTCGCCGCGCGAGGTGTAGCTGCCGATCTTGTCGCGCATCATCGCCTTCAGGTAGTGCGCGAAGCGCGACGTGGCGAAGATGTAGGGCAGCTGGGCCGAGAGGCGGGCGTTGGCCGTGGCCGCGGGGTCGTCGTACACCTTGGGCTTCTGCGCCGACTGCACGCTGAAGAAGGCCGCGTTGGGCGTCCCCTTGCAGTGCACCAGCGGGGCGAAGCCGAGGTCGGCCAGCTCCTTCTCGCGGCGGTCGGTGATCGGCGTCTCGGTGGGGCACTTCATGGCCACCTCGCCGGCGTCGGTGCGGAAGTTGTGCACCGGCAGCCCCTCCACCAGGCCGCCCCCCTCCACGCCGCGGATCGTCGCGCACCAGCCGTGCGCCGCGAAGGCCTGCGTCACCCGCGCGCCGAGCGCCCAGGCGGCGTTCCCCCACAGGTATTTGTCGTGGTCCGTGCCGTCCACGTGCTCCTCGAAGGCGAACGCCTCCACCGGCACCGTGGCCGCCCCGTAGGGCTCGCGCAGCAGCATCCGCGGCGCGGTGAGCGCCACGTAGCGGGCGTCCTCGCTCTGGCGGAACGCCTTCCACTTCGCGTACTCGGTGGTGTCGAAGACCTTGGCGAGGTCGCGCGGCGCGTCCAGCTCCGCGTAGCTCGTGAGGTTGAACATCTCGTGCGAGGCGGCGGTGAGGAACGGCGCGTGTGCCGACGCCGCCACCTGCGCCACCTTCTCCAGCAGCTCGATGTCCTGCCCCGACTTGTCGAAGTAGTAGTCGCCGACGAGGGCCCCGAAGGGCGCGCCGCCGAAGACCCCGAACTCCTCCTCGTACACCTTCTTGAAGAGGGCGCTCTGGTCGAACTCGGGGGCCCGCTGCAGGTCGCGCAGCAGCTCCTTCTTCGACACGTTGAGCACCTTGATCTTCAGCATGTCGTTCGTCTCGCTCTGCGAGAGCAGGTACTTCAGCCCGCGCCAGCTGCTCTCCAGCCGCTGGAACTCGGGATGATGCAGCACCTCGTTGAGCTGGATCGAGATCAGGTGGTCGATCTGGGCGATGCGCGCGTTGATCGCCGCCTCGGTGTCGCGGGAGATCGTGATCTGCCCCTCGAGCACCTCGGCCACGAAGCGCTTCACCAGGTCCTTGCCGCGCTCCTTCGCCTGCGCGTCGCGCCCGAAGCGCCCCTCCTCGACGATCTGGTCGAGGAGCGACAGCTCGGCGCCGTCGGCCGTGTAGGCCTGCGGCTGGCTACCAGTCTGGGCTTCAGCCATTGCTCTCCCCCTCCGTGCCGAGCTCCGTCTTCAGCTTGGCCATCTTGTCGGCGTCGGCCAGGGTGGCCTGGAGGATCTCGTCGAGCTTGTCGTTCCCCTGCAGGCTGCCGCGCAGGTCCGCCAGCTTGGTGCGCAGGTCGAGCAGCTGCTTGACCGCCGGGATCTGCGTCGCCACGGCGTCCGGGGCGAAGTCGTCGAGGCTCTTGAAGTGGAGGTCCACCCCGATCTTCCCCGCGTCGGCGTCCTCGCTGAGCTTGTTCTCGACGGTGAAGGCCAGGTGCGGCTTCATGCTCGCCAGCACCTCGTCGAAGTTGTCGGGGGTGACCTCGACGAACTTGCGCTCCTTCAGCTTCGGCAGCGGCTCACTCGGCTGGCCCGTGAAGTCGCCCAGGACGCCCATGACGAAGGGCAGCTCCTTCATCTCGATCGCCCCACCCGTCTCGACGTCGTACGTGATGTGGACGCGGGGCGGCCGCACTCGGCCCAGCTGCTGTTGCGTGCTCTCTCGTGCCATCTGATGCTCCTCGTCAACCGGTGAACCGCCGACCTCGCCTCGTACGACGCCACGACAGCCCGGATCTTCTCACCCGGGCTCGGCCGTCGCACGCCATACCTGCGACCGACGGGGCGTCTGGAACGCCCCGCCGGTCCCGCTCGCGCTCTCCCTTCCCGGGGGAACGGGATTGTGGGCGACGTCACAGCGGATCGGTGCGACGCCGCACGAAGCCTCGGGGAAAACGAGCGAGTGCGCCACAGTACGCCCCCCCGGAACGGCTGTCAAGCGAGCCGCTTAGCGCGCTCCCCGCAAGGGTTAGCGCTCCCAGCCGCGGACGGGAACATCTGTCGCATCGCCGGCGTCGTCGCGGCGCGAGCGTTGCACCAGCGACGGCAGGGCCATGGGCGGCCCGTCGCCGCCGGCCCGGGAGTCACTCGTGTCGCATTATCGTCTCATCGAGCAGCGTGAGATCGTGCCGCCGCCGTCGGCCGCCGCCCTCGATACCGCCGTCGAGACCGCCCTCGACGCTGCCCTCGGGGGAGGCTACCGGCTGCCGAGCTTCGCCCGCAGCTACACCTTCCACCACGGCGAGCCGCGCCTCGCCCGCGCGCTCCGCCCGCTCCAGGGCAAGTTCTCGATCGTCAACCCGGCGCTCGTCGTCCCCCTGCCGCCGCCGGCGCGCGAGCAGCTCCGCGCCCTCGCCGGCCGCGCCGCCACATCGGCCATCGCGCCGCGCGCGCGTGCCCCCCTCGCCGTCGCGCTCCACGAGCCGGTGCGCGCCGAGGTGCGCCACGAGAGCCGTGTGCCGGCCAGCACGATGCCGGGGCGCGACATCTTCTTCTGGGCCGAGCTGCGCTACCGCGCGCTGCTCGGCCGCGGCGCGCCGCTGACGGGCGACCCCGAGCGTGCCGCGGCCGCCCACGTGGAGGCGCCGCCGGTGCAGTGGTTCCACCTCGCGCTCCTCGTCCCCGACGACGACGCGCTGCGCCAGATGACGCCGGCCACGGCGCACTTCTACCGGCACGTCACCGGGCGGCTGGGCGGCGGCTCACGCGACCGCTACTGGTACCTGGACGCCTGGGAGCGCTTCCACGAGGAGGGGCAGGTCATCGGCTGCGTGAGCCCCAGCCTCGTGGAGCACGGGCACGTCGGCGGCGCCGTGCGCGACGCGGCGTCGCGCCCCACCCCCCAGAGCCCACCGACGGACGAGGAGCTCCTCTTCGGCTCGGGCGGCAGCTACGCGCCGTCGCGCTTCGATCCCTACACGCCCGCCTTCGACCGCCGCGGCTTCGTGCCGCCCGGCTACTGCCTCATCCACTACTTCGCGACGGTGGAGGTGGCGGTGGTGAACGGCGCGTCGCGCGGCATCGCCGCGTAGGGCGCGCCGGGAGAGGGCGCGCCGGGAGAGGGCGCCGGCAGCAGCAGGATGCCGGCGCCCACGAAGGCGCGCAGCAGCGGGCGCAGCTCCTCCGGCCGCAGCGCGTCGGGCGCCATCCCCTCCGTCTGCAGCTCGGCCACCACGGTGCGCACCGGCCGCCTGCCGTCGCAGCGCACGAGCAACGCCGCGATCCAGGGCGGGACCTCGGCGTCCACGACGAAGGGCTCGGCGAGGTGGACGTGGCAGGCGGTGGCCTGCCACGCGCCGTCCACCAGCGCGTGGGTGAGCGCGAAGGTGGCCGCCGAGCTGGCCGCCAGCGGCGCATCCGCCAGCGTCTCCTCGACCCCGGGCGCGGCGACGGCCGCCTCGCGCGCCATCTCGTGGCGCACATCGGCCCCGGTCGCCGCCGGCGTGCTGCGCCGGCGCACCGTGAGCGGTGGCCGCGCTCCCTCCGCCGCCGTCCGCCGCCGGACGACGAACGAGCCGTAGACGATGCGCTCCACCTCCAGCCGCGCGAAGGTGGCGTGGCGCCGCTCCACCGTGCTCCACGGCTCGCGCCCCTGCACGGCGCGCTCGACCAGGAAGTGCGTGGGCTCGTGCGCCGCCTGCGGGAAGAAGAAGACGTCGAACTCGCCCTCCGCCTCTCCCAGCCACTCCCGCAGCCGTCGCTCGAACGGGCGGCCGGCGCGGTCCGTCACCGCGCAGGTGCAGTGCAGCGTGCCGCCGGGCCGCAGATGCGCCGGCGCGCCCCTCACGATCCCGCGCGTGACCTGCTCGCCGTCCTCGCCCCCGTCGCGGAAGACGAGGTGCACCTCGGGCTCGGCCACGTACGGCGGGTGCGCGACGATGCGGTCGAAGGTGCGGCCGGCCACGGCGGCGTAGAGGTCGCCCCGGGCGGCGGTGGCGTTCGCGATGCCGTTCAGCGCCGCGTTGAAGCGCGCGAAGTGCGCCGATCGCTCGGTGATGTCGGTGGCCCAGACATGCCCGCACCGGCGCGCGGCGGCCAGCGCGGCCACGCCGGTGCCGGCGCACAGCTCGAGCAACGCGTCGCAGGGCGTCTCGGGCAGCATGGTCAGGAAGTGCCCGGTGTTGCTCGTGATGGCGGGATAGACGGCGTCGGCGGGGAGCGCGCCGCCGTCGCGCGGGTGCGTGAGGTCGGAGGCGATGAGGAGCGAGTGGGTGGGGTAGAGCAGCACGGTGGCCCGGCAGCGCTCCCCGTCGGGGGCGTCCTCCACGAGGCCGAGTGCGCGCAGCGCGGCCACGCCGTCGGCGTCGAGGTGGGCCCGCACCGTGCTCCAGGGCAGCGGCTCCTCGTCGAGGAAGAGGTGCAGCAGCACGCCGAAGGCGTCGTGCACCTCGCGCTCGACGGCGCGCCCGTCGCGGAGGGTGCGGAAGCGGTAGATGCTCGGGATCTCGCAGCGCCGCGCGAGCTCGGCCTCCGTGTAGCCGGCGCGACGCGCGGCGTCGCGCACCGCCGCGAACTGGTCGGGCGTGCCGACCCGGATCGGCGGCATCGTCACGCCCTCGTCCCGGCCCACCGTCCGGCCAGCACCGCCGGCGGCTCGGCCACCGACTGCAGGCGGCCGAGGCGCACGACGTCGCCGTCGCGGTGCGAGAGGACGGGCATGATGCCGGCGTCGAGCAGGCGCAGTGCGTCGTGCTCGCCTAACAGTCGCCCGCCGGGCGGCACCGCGGTCACGGCACCCTCGCCGCGGTGCAGGTGCAGTGGCAGCCGCTCGACGTCCAGGTGCGCGCCCTGGCGCATCTCCCAGCCATCGGCGGCGAAGGCGGCGGTGAGCGCCAGCGCCGGCACCAGCGCCGCGTTCCCCCAGAGCAGCCGCGCCGCGGCCGGCGCGTACGGGAGCTCGGCCTCGAGCTCCTCGAACGGCACGGCGTCGGTGGGCTCGCCGTCCTCGCCGTAGGGCAGCCGCAGCAGCAGCGCCGGCCAGGCCAGCCCCAGCCACCGCGCCTGCGGCGAGGCGCGCAGGGCACGCCACGCTGCCATGCCCTCCACGTCCCTCGCGTCCTCGCGGTCCTCGCGGTCCTCGCGGTCCTCTCCGTCCTCCACGCCGGCCGCCACCGCCACCGACGCCGCGGCGGCCGAGAGCCAGGGCGCGCCGGCCGCGGCGGCGACGCGTGCCAGTCGATCGAGGAGCCGCGCGTCGTCGGCGGTCGCCTCGAACGCGTACAGGCCGACGATGGCCGACCACGGCGCCGCCGTGGGCATCGCCGCCGCACCGTCGCGCAGCAGGGTGGCCAGCGAGCCATCGTGGGCCACGACGCCGGGGTCGTCGCCGGCCACCGCGGCGGCGAGCTCCTCGCGTGCGACGTCGAGGATGGCGAGGCGCAGCTGGCTTCCCGTCTCGACGCGCCGCACGAGCAGGTCCAGCCCGCGCCAGAGCACCTCGAGGGCGCGCACCGCCGGATGACCTAACACGAGGCGGAGGAGCGACGTGGTGGCCGCATCCACGCTGGCCAGCAGCTCGGCCTGGCGCGGATCGGGGCGCGGCACGAGGTGCGGGCGCACGGCGGCCCGGATGAACGACGCCAGGTCGTCCGCCTGCTCCACGCCGGCCGGCGCGTCACCGGCGGCGCCGACGATCTCGTCGAGCAGGCTCCCGCCGGCCAGCCGCGCCGCCGCGCCGGCCGGGTCGGGCCGCCCGGCCGCGCGCGGTGTGGCCGGCGGCGACGAGGCGCTCGTCGCGGACGCGCCGCCGCCCCCCAGCTCGGCAGCGGCCGCGGCGAAGGTGGCGGGGTCGGCGAGCCGACGGCGCAGGTCGCGGAGCTCGCCGAAGAGCGGCAGCCGCGCATACAGATGGTCCGGATGGAAGTCGTCGAGCGAGGTGAAGCGCGCGCGCACCGTCGGCAGCCCGTCGCCGAGCGCGAGCTCGAGCTCGGGGGCGAGGCGGGCCAGCGCCGCGTCGAGGTCGTCGCGGTCGACGACGATCGGCCGCCGCCGCGCCAGCGGCACCGCGGCGTCGCGCGCGCCGCGGCCGGCGAAGTCGCCCAGGAGGGCGACGTGGACGGGCGTCTCGGGGCGGGGCGCGGGCATGCCGGCGCCGTAGCCGACGCGCACGTCGAGCGATACCTGACTGAACGGGTCACGGTCTGGCATGGCGCGGTCCTTCGCAGGGAGCAGGGAGCAGGGGGTGTGCGGGCCGGACCACAGTAGTGCACCACTGGCGGCTGCGATAGACACACGGTCCTGTCTGGACCTGTCGCGGCGCGGAGGTACTATTCCGTCCCATGCGACAGATGCAGCCCGTCCTCTGGACCAAGGGCGTCCTCCTCAGCCCGCAGCACCTGCAGACGCAGGACCGCTTCCTCGAAGACCTGCTCCGGTTCCAGCTCACCACGCTGGCCTTCGCGCCGTGGGGCTTCCACCGGCTGGAGCTGGACCGCGAGGCGCTGGCGGGCGGCTCCTTCGCCGTCTCGGCGGCGGCGGGGATCTTCCCCGACGGGCTGCTCTTCGACTTCCCGAGCGCCGACGCGGCGCCGCCGCCGAAGCCGCTGGAGGACTGTTGGGCGCCCGACCAGCAGACGCTGGACGTGCACCTCGCCGTGCCCGAGTACCGCGAGGGGGGCTTCAACGTCGCCATCGGGGGGCGCGACCGCGCGGCGCGCTACCAGGCCGAGGTGCTGCTGCGCCGCGACGAGAACACGGGGCTGGCCGAGAAGCCGATCCAGGTGGCGCGCAAGAACCTGCGCCTGCTCGTCGAGGGGGAGTCGCTGGAGGGGAGCACGACGCTGCGCGTGGCGCGGCTGCGGCGCGCGCCGTCGGGGGAGGTGGAGCTGGACCCGCACTTCGTCCCCCCGCTGCTCGACCTGGCGGCCAGCGACTACCTGCTGGCGATCCTGCGCCGGCTGGTGGAGATCCTCACCGCGCGCAGCACGGCGCTGGCCGGCACGCGGCGGCAGCGCAACCAGAGCCTGGCCGACTTCTCGATCACCGACGTCGCCAACTTCTGGCTGCTGCACACGATCAACACGCACTTCCCGGGGCTGCGCCACCTCTACGAGACGCGGCGCGGCCATCCGGCGCGGCTCTACGAGGCGATGGCGGCGCTGGCGGGCGCGCTGACGACGTTCTCCACGCGGCTGCACCCGCGCGACATCCCGGCCTACGACCACGCCAACCCGGAGCCGGTGTTCACGGAGCTGGACGCGCTGCTGCGCGAGCTGCTGGAGACGGTGGTGCCGGCCAACTGCGTCTCGCTCCCCCTGCGGCCGCTGCCGCAGGCGCCGACGGTGCACGCGGTGGCGCTGGACGAGGACCGCTACTTCGCCGCGCCGCAGCTCTACCTGGCGGTGAGCGCGCAGCTGCAGCCGCAGGAGCTCGTGCAGCGCGCGCCGCACGCCTTCAAGGTGAGCTCGGCCGACAACATCGAGCGGCTCATCCGCCAGGCGCTCTCCGGCATGCCGCTGACGCACGTCGCCAGCCCGCCGCCGGCGATCCCGGTGAAGCTCAACCACCAGTACTTCCGCCTCGACCGCACCGGCGCCGACTGGGACGCGGTGCAGCGGGCGCGCAACCTGGCGGTCTACGTGCCGGAGGACGTGCCGGGGGCGCAGCTGGAGCTGGTGATCCTGCTGCCGCCGAAGGGCTGAGCACTCGCCTAACGGCGCACCGCCGGCCGCGGATCGCGCGGAACGCGCGGAGCGCTCCGCGCCCGGTCCACGGCGCCGCGCGATTCGGGGTCGACGGCGTGTCACCGCGAGGGGACGGAGGCCGGTCGCCGCGAGAGGACACCGGGTGCGTGCGATCGCCTCGCTCGCCAGGGGAGCGGACGGGGGCGCACGGCTTGCCCCCGTGCCCATGGCGAGCCCACCGCGACGCTGCGACCTCGCGCTCGTCACGGCAGGCGCCGTGGCGACGACCGTCTTCCCAGAGGTCCCATGAAGCCAGTCGCAGCGGTGCTCGCGGCCACCGGGTGGCTCGTGCTCGTGCCGGCGGCCCTCGACGCGCAGGTGGTGCGCGGACGCGTGGTGGGCGCCGGCGCCGGCCAGCCGGCCCGCGGCGCCATCGTGTCGCTCCTCACCCCCGACGGCCGCCGCGTCGCGCCCGCGCTGGTGGGCGAGGACGGGGCGTACGTCGTGACCGCCCCCGCGCCGGGTGCCTACCGTGTGCGCGTGGATCTCATCGGCTACCGGAGCTGGCAGTCGGACTCGCTCGCCCTCAGGCTCACCGACACGCTCACCGTGGACGTGCGGCTGCCGCTGCGGCGCGTGGAGCTGGCCACGGTACGGGTGGAGGGCGAGAGCCGCTGCGCGGCGCAGCCGCAGCAGGTGCCGCGCACCGTCGCGCTGTGGGAGGAGATCCGGCGCGCGCTGACGATCAGCGATCTCTCCACGCGCGACGGGCTCGTGCCGCTCGATCTGACGGTGACCGAGGAGCGGCGGACGCGGACGGTCGCGGCGCGCCCGGGCAGCGGGCGCCGGCGCGGCTTCTACCGGGGGCTCGAGCTCGCGTCGTCGGCGGACCTGCAGGCCCAGGACCGCGTGGTGAGCCGCGAGCAGCGGCGGACGCGGGCGGCGGGGGTGCGCCCGTGGGCCGAGCGCTCCCCGGCCGACGTGGCGGCGCACGGCTTCGTGCGCGCGGTGAGCGGGGCGTACGAGTACGTCGGGCCCGACGTGCCGATCCTCCTCTCGTCCGAGTTCCTCGCCACCCACTGCTTCCGTCCCGTGCGCCGCGACCGCCTGTTGGGCGAGGACGCCATCGGGCTCGCCTTCGAGCCGGTGCCCGGCCGCACGCTGCCCGAGGTGACGGGCACGATCTGGCTGGACGCGGCGACGTCGGAGCTGCGCACGGTGGAGTTCTCGTTCGTCAACCTGCCGGCGGCGGTGCAGGAGCTCGGCGACGCCGGCGGCCGGCTCGACTTCGCGCGGCAGCCCAGCGGCGCGTGGTACGTGCAGCACTGGGAGATCGAGCGCCACGGGCTGCTCGACGCGCGGGGCGGGAGCTTCGTGCACCGCACCACCGGCGAGGCGGTGCCGGTGGGCGCGCCGCGCGTCGCGCGGGCGCCGGCCGTGCTTCGGGGCGTGGTGATCGACAGCACCGTGCGCGAGGGGCTCGCCGGCGCCGTCGTGCACGTGCCGGGCGTGCCGCCCGTGCGCACCGACTCGCTCGGGCGCTTCGCGGTCATGGTGCCGGGGCTGCCCGCCGAGTCGCTGGACGTCGTCGTGCGCGTGGAGCACCCGCGCCTCGCGCTGCTCGGCCTCGCCGGCGCGGAGCAGACGGTGCGGCTGCGCGCCGGCGCGTCCACGGGGCTGGTGCTGGCCACGCCGTCGGTGCCGACGCTGCTCGGCGCGCTCTGCCCGATGGATGGGCAGTCGGCACGGGACGAGGGCGGCGCGCTGCGCCTGGGCATGCTGGTGGGCCGCGCCACCGGCGCCGACGGCGGGCCGCTCCCCGACGGGGCGCGCCTGGTGGCGGAGTGGCCGAGCGACGAGGGGCGGGGCGAGGGCGTGGCGGCACGCACGCAGCAGCGCGCGCTGCCGATCCCCCAGGACGGGCGCTTCCGGCTCTGCCCCCTGCCGGTCGGGCGCCCGCTGCGTCTGCACGTCGAGGCGGACGGCGTGGCGGGACCGGTCACCGAGCTGGTGCTGTCGGCGTTCGGCATCGGACGGATCGAACTCACGGGGGCGCCATGATGATCCGGCACGGTGGTGTTCCGACGCGCCCGCCGCACACGCGGACGACGCGACGGTTCGCGGCGCTGGCCGCGGCGGCGCTCCTCGGCGCGGCGCTGGCGATCGTGCCGCTGCACCGGGCGCACGCGCAGCCGGCCACGGTGCGCGGCGTCGTGCGCGCGTCGCCCGCGCAACCGCTGCCGCTGGCGGAGGTGCTCGTGAACGACTCGCTGGCGACGCGCACCGACTCCGCGGGCCGGTTCGTGCTCGTCGGCCTGGCGGCGGACACCGTGGAGCTCACCGTGCGTCGCGTGGGCTTCCTGCCGCTGTCCATCCCGCTCGTGCTGTCCGCCGGGCAGCGCCGCAACCTCGCCATCGAGCTGGCGCCCCTCCCCTACGCGCTCGACCCCGTGGTGGTCAGCACCTCGCGCCCGGGGCTGTTCGGGCAGGTGGTGGACGACGCCGGGCGGCCGCTGGCCGGGGCTGAGGTGATGGTGGTCGGTGCGGCGAAGCCGGTGGCGACGGCGGACGACGGCGGCTTCGCCCTCATGGGGCTGGAGGGGCGCACGTATCTCGTGCTCGTCCGCCACGAAGGGCACTACGCGGCCCGTTTCTCCATCACGCTGCCGCCGGACCACGGGCAGGAGGTGCACGTCGAGCTGGAGGCGCTGCCCGCGAGCCTCACCGGCGGCGCGCGCCGGCTCGCCGCAGGCCGGGGGACGCTGGACATGGTGCGCCTGCGCGACCTCGACCGCCGCATGCGCGTGAACCGGCCCTTCATGGTCCCACGCGAGGTGCTGGCCAAGGGGGGCAAGCGGGACATCGCCGACGTGCTGGCCCGCGACCGGCTGACCCCCATCCCCGCCGCGGCGCAGGCGACGCACATCCCGCAGCCGACCGGCGCCGCGGATCACCTCCCGGCGCCGTCCGCGGCGATGGAGGTGCTCGACCGGATGCGTCTGGCCGATGGCGGGAGCGGTGCCTGCTACTTCATCGACGGCGACTTCGCGCGCGACCAGTACATGGCGCGCACGATGGCCGCGACGTGGCTCGAGTCGGTCGAGATCTCGCGTCGAGACGACACGGGCTCGCTGAGCCGCCGCCTCCCGCCGGGGATGGTCGGCGCCGACTGCCGGCTCTTCGTGGTGCTCTGGACGCGGCGCTGAGACGGCGCCCGATGCGGTGGGCGCCGCGCGCCTACCTGCCCAACACGAAGTAGAGCACGAGCGCGATCGCTGCCAGGCCGACGACGTTGAGGACGATGATGAGGGGCAGCACCGACGGCTTCCTGGCCGGTGGGCCGGCGGGTGGCGCGCCGGGCGCGGGCTGCGATGCGCCCGCCGCCCCGGCTACCGCGCCGAGCGCGGCCGCCTGGGCCGCCTGGGCGGCCTGGCCGGCCGGCGGCTGGAAACCCTGCAGGACGCGCGTGAACTCGCTCGGCCCCGGGCCCGCGGGCGGCTGAGGGGAGGGCGGAGGTGGGCCGCCGGGCATCCCGGGCATCCGCGGCAGGCCACCGAGCGCGCCGGCCCCCATCCCGGCGAGACCTGGCATGCCGGGCGTCGCTGGCGGGACGGGTGCTGCTGGTGGTGCCGCGGGAGGCATCAGCGGCGGGATGGCGGGGGCCGCCGGTGCCGCGAGGCCGGGCATCGGCGGGCGTGGCGGGGCGGCAGCGCCCGGGGGCGCGGCGGACGGCCTCGCGGTCGGCGCCACGGGCGGTGCCCCTGACGGTGCGGTGGAGGCCGGGGGTGTGGGTGGCGTGGGTGGCGACGCGGCGGCTCCCGGCACCGGCAGCTTCACGATGCGCGAGATCGGGTCGAAGGGCGCCGGTGCGGGCGGCGCGCCGGCGCCGCCCATCACCCCGGTCGCGCTCCCACCCACCGGCGCGCCGCCGGCCGGCGGCGCGGCTGGCCGCACCGGGAAGATCGGCGCCGGCTCGGCCGGCGGTGGCGCGAGCGGGGGCAGCCCGCCGAGCGCTGGCCCGGCCGGTCGGGGTGGCGTCTGGGGCTGACCGGCAGCTGGAGTGGCGCCATGCTGCGGCGCGGGTGGCGTTCCGCTCGCCGGGGCGGAGAAGAGCCGGGTGAACTCGCCGGGGCCGGATGAGGTCGGTGGCGCAGCCTGCGCTGGCGGGGTAGGCGACGACGACGGGGCCCCGCCGCTCGCTGGCGCGGTAGGTGGCGTGACGGCAGGTGGCGCCGGCGGTGCCGGTTGGGGTGACGCCGGGGCGAGGCCGCTGAAGAGCGCCGTGAAGCTCCCCGGTGCGGGGGCGGGGGGCGGATCCGGTGCCTGCTCGACGGGTGTGGGGTCGGTCGCGGGGGCCGCCGGCGAGGTCGGGGCGGCGGCCGGCGATGCCGGTCCGGCGGTGTGCGCCGGCGACGCGGGAGCCGGCGGCGTCCCGGACTCCGGCTGGGCCGGCGCGGCGGCGGTCGCCGTCACCCCGGTCGGTGGCGTGGGCGGCAGCTTGATCCGGATGCGTCCGATCGTCGGCGCGGCGGGCGCCGGCCCGTCAGGCGACGGTGCGGACGGGGGCGCCGGGTCCTCCACTGGGGCCGGCGCCGGCACGTCGGTCGGCGGTATCGCTGGGGCGCCGGGTGCCACGCCGGCCGGCTCGGTAGGCACGGGCGGCGCTCCGAACAGCGCCGTGAAGCTGCCTGGCGCCGCGGACGGCGTCGCGGGCGAAGTGGTGGGCGGCGGTGCCGTCGGTGTGGTAGGCGGTGCGGTGGCCGGCCCGGTGGAGGGCGCGGCCCCCGCCGGCGTGGTGGGCGCCGGCGCGGGCGGCGACGGCGGTGCCGCCGTCGCGCCGGTGGGCGGCGTGAGCGCGGGCCCGAAGAGCCGCGTGAACTCCCCCGGCTCGCGCGCCGGTGCGACGGCGGGCGGCGCGGTGGGGGGGGCGGACGGGCGCGTCGCCAGCCAGTCGAGCAGCGGCAGTGAACCGGGCAGCGGGGCCGTCACCACGGTCGCCCCCTCCTCGCCGTCGCGCACCTCGAGCACCAGCACCGCGTCGGCCGGGGCGAGCGCCCCGAGGCGCGCCAGCGCGTCCCGCCGTGCCTCGGCGGAGAGCGCGGTCAGGCGGTGGACGGTGACCGCGCGGCCGTCGCTGCGGCGGCGGCCGTCGTGTCGCCAGCCACCGGTCGCGGCCTGGGCCGGGCGGAGCTCGTACTGCGCCTGCAGGTCGTCACTCATCGCGGCGGGAGGGAGGGGAGGGGCGCGCGAGCC
>DASTRO010000036.1:0-3195 GCA_035761165.1 Gemmatimonadaceae bacterium
GCCGCCGCGGCGCCGGCCAAGGATGCGGTGGCAGACGCCATGCCATGCTCGGGCGTCCGGCGGCGCCGGTCCCGGCCGGGTGTGTCGCGCGTCACAGGCGACGCTGGCACGGCGCTTCCCCCTCGGGCTCGACCATGTCGCCTGCCATGCTGCCCGTCAAGTCGCCCGCGATCCGGCGGGCCCCGCGCGCCCGCGCCCACGTCCCGCAGCGACGCGATGGCCGCGCTGCACACGTCCGGCGTGCGGGCCGCGCGCTCCGCGCCGCGGTGCGCACCCGGCTGCCGCTACTGCTCCTGGCGACGGGCGGCGTGGCCTGCACGTCGGCACCGCCGGCCGCACCCCCGTCGCCGCGCTACCCCGCCCACCCCGGCTTCGACAGCTACTACTACCCCGGTGACGCCGCCATGCGCGCCTGGCGCGCCCCGGCGTCGCCCTACGAGTGGGTGGGCTACTATCTCACCGCACCCTGCCATCGCGATCCCTCCTGGGCCGGCCGGCGGGCGGCGCTGGACGCCATGGGCTGGGGGATCGCCGTCCTCTACGTCGGCCAGCAGACCTGGGAAGGGCAGGCCGAGGCCGCCCCGCCGCCCGCGGGGCTGCCCGCCGCCGGTGCGGCGGGTGTCGGCTCGGACACGACGCGCCGCACGCCCGCCGATTCGCTCCGCGCCGATTCGCTCCGCCGCGCCACACCGGCGGGCGACCGCGTGCACGCGGTCGCCCCCGCCACGCCGGCCTGCGCGCCCGCACAGCTGATGGCCGGACGCGGCGAGATCGACGCGGCCGATGCCGCGCGGCAGGCGGCGGCCGAGGGATTCCCGACGGGGACCGTCATCTACCTGAACGTCGAGCGCATGGACAGCGTGCCGGCGGCGATGCACGACTACGTGCGCGCCTGGGCACGGGCCCTCCTCGCCGATGGGCGCTACCGGCCCGGCCTGTACGTCCACGTCCGGAACGCCGCCGCGCTGGCCGCCTCGCTGCGAGCCGAGCTGGCCGCGGCTGGCCTGGCCGGCGAGCCGCGGCTGTGGGTGGCGAATGCGGCCGGCTTCGACCTCACGCGCACCCCCGCGGAGAGCGGCCACCCCTCGGCCGCCATCTGGCAGGGGGCGTTCGACGTGCGCGAGACGTGGGGCGGCGTCACCCTGCGCATCGACGCCAACGTCGCCCGCGACCCGGCGCCGAGCGGACCCGTGCCGGGGGTGCCTGCGGGGCCGCCGCCCCCGCCGGCGCCGTAGCCGCCCCGTCGACCACCGGCTGGCGTACCCGGCGCGTGGGGCGCGGCTCGCAACCTGCACCACGGAGCGCCCCAACCATCGCCGCACCCACCGCCGCATGCAGCACATCCAGTCGCCCGAGGAGCTCGAGGACGCCATCCAGGCGCCGATCGCCCTGCTCTACAAGCACAGCGAGACCTGCCCGATCAGCGCCATGGCGCTGCGCGAGGTCGCCCACCTGGCCGAGGCGTATCCGGAGCTGCCGGTCTACGTGGTGGACGTGCACGCCCAGCGCGGCCTGGCGCGCGGCATCGCGGCGCGCTTCGACATCCGGCACGAGTCGCCGCAGGCGATCCTGCTCCGCGACGGCGCGCCGGTGTGGCACGCCTCGCACTTCCGGGTGACGGCACGGGCGTTGGAGGCGCAGCTGGGCGAGCGAGCCGAACGAGCAGCGATGAGCGATGAGCGATGAGCGATGAGCGATGAGCGATGAGCGTGCGGCACGGGGCGCGCGTGATCAGCCCGGCGAGCCCGCGGCAGGATCGGGGAGCGCCGCGTCGCCCCCGAACACGAGCACGTAGCCGTTCGGGTCGCGCACCTCGAACTCCCAGTCGCCGTACGGCTGCTTGCGCAGTGGGACGGTGACCACCCCACGCGCACGCACGCGCTCGTGGAAGGCGTGCACGCCGTCGAGGCGCACGTAGGCGTCCCACACCCCGGCCGCACCACGCCGCGCTGCGAGGTCCGGCTTCTCGTAACCGTCGAGCCGGAGCAGCATCAGCTCCGCCGGGCCGAGCATCACGCTGGCGTAGCCCCAGGGTTCGGCCTCGGGGAACGTCCCGACGATCCGGAAGCCCAGCCGCTCGGCATACCACCGCGCCGTCGTCCCGACGTCGGACACGAGGAAGGTCGGAACCACGGAGCGCACGACCGGTTCGGCGTGCTTGGCGGGAGCGGGCGCGGACGCGGAGTGCACGGAATCCTCCTGTGACATGAGACGGCTGCCGCCCGACGAGCGGCTCCACGGTGGCACGCCCACCGCCACCGCGCAACGAACGGTCGTTCGACGCCGACGCCCCTGCCTCGCCGCCCCCCGCCTCGCCGCTCGTCGCTCGTCACTCGTCGCTGGCCGTTCCCCTGATCGTTGAGCGCTCAGCGCTGCTCGCTCATCCTCTGGACCAGCGCCTCGTGCAGTCGCTGCGCGACCGAGCCCGGTGCGCCGTCGCCCACCGGCCGCCCGTCCACGCGCACCACCGGCAGCACGTCGCTCGTCGTGCTCGTCACGAACAGCTCGCTCACCGCGAGCAGCTCGTCGTGCAGCAGCGGATATTCGCGGACGGGCAGCCCGGCCGTGCGCGCCAGCTCCAGCACGACGTCGCGTGTCACGCCCGGCAGGATGAGGTTCGTGGCCGGCGCCGTGCGCAGCTCGCCGTCGAGCACCGCGAAGACGTTGGTGTGCGCCCCTTCCAGCACCACGCCGTCGCGCACGAAGATCGCCTCGTCGGCGCCGGCGGCCACCGCGCGCTGCTTGGCGAGCGCGTTGGGCAGCAGGTTCACCGTCTTGAGGTCGCAGCGCGCCCAGCGGATGTCGGGCACGGTGACGGCGCTCGCGCCGCGCGCCCGCAGCGCGTCGGGCGGCACGAAGCGCGAGGCAGCCAGGTAGATGGTCGGTGGCGTGCCGGCGGGCGGGAAGTGGTGCGTGCGCGGCACCGCCGCGCCACGCGTCACCTGCAGGTAGATCGTCGCCTCCCCCTCCGTCAGTCCGTTCTCGCGCAGCAGCCGGCCGGCCACCGCGTCCAGCTCGTCGAGCGTCGCCTCGGGCACCTCGATCTGCAGCCCGCGCAGCGTACGGGCCAGGCGCCGTCGGTGACGCTCCGCCTCGAACAGCCGGCCGTTCACGGCGCGTGTCACCTCGTAGGCGCCGTCGCCGAAGAGGAAGCCGCGGTCGTTCACGCTGACACGCGCCTCGTCGCGCGGCAGG
>DASTRO010000037.1:0-7661 GCA_035761165.1 Gemmatimonadaceae bacterium
GCAGGAGCACGGTGGCCCGGGTGGGGGCGGCCATGGCGACGGTCTGCAGCAGGCGCCGGATGGCGGCGCTCTCGCCGAGGATCTGCCGCTCGTTGCGCAGCGCCGAGACCTCCCGCCGCAACGCCTCGTTCTCCCGGCGCAGGCGCACGAACTCCAGCGCCTGGTCCACCGCCAGCTCCAGCTGCTGCGGGCGCACCGGCTTGGTGATGTAGTCCACCGCGCCGGCCTTGATGGCCGTCACGGCGTGCTCGATGGAGGCGTAGCCGGTGAGCATGATGAGCGGTACGTCGTGCCCCTCGCGGCTCAGCATGCTCAGGAACTCGAGCCCGGTGATCCCCGGCATCCGGTAGTCGGAGATGATCAGGTCCACCGCGTTGCGCTCCAGCGCGTGCAGCGCCTCGGGGACGTGCCGCGCCATGAGCGTCGTGTGCCCCGCCCGCTGGAGGGTGTCCTCCAGTATCAATCCGACGCTTGGATCGTCATCAACGCACAGGATGGTGGCCATGGGCGGGGCAGGGGGGGCGCTCAAGCTTCACGGGCGGCTGCCCGAGACTGACTGTCAGGTGCGAGCAGGCAGGCGCACGTGACAGGGCGTCAGAGGATTCCTCACCATCTGTCACTCGCCGCTGCCCTACCATAACAGACGAGTGCGCCGCCCGGCAAGAAATTCCGGGTGTCGCGCCGTTCGCGCGCCTACCCGGAGCGCCCATGCGGATCACGAACAACATCACCACCCAGAACGCGCTGCGCACCCTCCAGCGGGGGCAGCGCCAGATCGCGCTCGCCTCGGAGCGCGTCACCACCGGGCTGCGCTTCCAGCGCGCCTCGGAGGATCCGATCGCCGCCGCGCAGGTCATGCGCACCAGCGGCTCGCTGCGGGCGCTGGAGCAGTACCGGCGCAACGTGGCTTCCGCCCAGTCGCGCACGGCGGCCGAGGAAGGGGTGCTGGACCAGCTCTCCACGGTGCTGACGCGGGCCAACGAGCTCGCCGTCTCGCAGGCGACCGGCACCGCGAGCGCCGAGACGCGGGCGGTGGTGAAGGCCGAGGTGGACCAGCTCCTCCGCTTCGCCGTCTCGCTCGGCAACACGCGGCACGGTGACGCCTACCTCTTCGGTGGCGCGCAGGCGGCGATGGCGCCCTTCACGCTCGACGAGAGCGATCCGGACAGCCTGGACTTCACCGCCACCGGCGCCACCGGCGAGCACACGGTGGAGATCTCGGCCGGGCAGCTCCTCAGCACCAACCACGACGGCGGACAGGTCTTCGGCGACGCGGCCAGCGGCCCGCTGGCGGCGCTGCGGGAGCTGTCGCGGGCGCTGGGGGCGAACGACCAGGATGCCATCGGCGCCGCGGCCGACCGCCTGAAGGGGACGCTGGACGACACGCAGGTGCTCATCGGCGACATCGGCGCGCGCACCAACCAGCTCGAGATCACCGCGTCCAACCTGGACGCGCTCAAGGTCACCCTCACCACCTACAAGTCGGACCTGCAGGAGGTGGACTTCGAGCAGGCGGTGACGGAGCTGGTGGGGCGGCAGACGGCCTTCCAGGCGGCCATGATGGCCACCTCCCGCGTCATCGGCATGAATCTCACCGACTACCTGCGATGAGCCCCAACGCTGCACTCGCGCTCGTGGACGACGTGCCCGCCGCCGGCCTGACGGTGGCATCGGATCTCCTCGGTGCGCTGACGGTGGGCGCCGAGAGCGTCTACACCTTTCCGGCCGGCATGTACGGCTTTCCCGAGTGTCGTCGCTTCGCGCTGGTGCCGGCCGGGCGCGAGGGGCTCTTCTGGCTGCAGTCGCTGGAGCACGCGACGCTCATCTTCCTGCTCGCCGACCCCTTCCACTTCTTCCCCGACTACGCCGTGGAGCTGAGCGCCGGCGACCGCGCCGAGCTGCGGGTGGCGGAGGCGGCCGACGTGGCGGTGCTGTGCGTGGTGACGCTGCCCCGCACGCGCGGCGAGGCGCCGACGGCCAACGTGCAGGGGCCGGTGGCGCTGAACGTGACCGCGCAGGTGGGGCGCCAGCTGGCCCTCGGCGCGCCGGGGCTGGACGTGCGCCGCCCGCTGCCGCTCTGAGCGCGCGGCGCCGCTAAAGTCCCGCGCCCTCCCGACGATAATCTGGGCAGAGGCGATCACCGCCTCGCACGACGGAGCACGGACGCTCCAACGCCACCCCGGGAGGGAACCCCACCATGCGGATCAACACCAACATCTCTGCGCTCAACGCCTACCGCAACCTGACGCAGACGAACAACGCCGTCTCGAGCTCGATGGAGAAGCTGTCGTCCGGCTTCCGGATCAATCGCGCCGCCGACGACGCCGCCGGCCTCGGCATCGCCAACAAGCTGCGCGGCGACATCCGCGCGATGAACCAGGCGAGCCGCAACACGGAGCAGGCCAACTCGGTGCTGCAGATCGCCGAGGGCGCCACGAGCTCCATCCAGCAGATGCTCGAGCGCATGAAGGAGCTGGCGACGCAGGCCGGCTCGGACAGCGTGGACGCGGCGGGCCGCGGCCGCATCAACGCCGAGTTCACGGCGCTGCGCGACGAGATCACGCGCACGGTGGCCACCACCAAGTTCCAGGGCAGCGCGCTGCTCGACGGCACCTTCGGCGACCCGGGCGCGACGCTCGAGGCGGCCGACATCACCGGCCTCGACGCCTCGGCCGCCGCCGGCACGTACGCGCTGAGCGTGGACAGCAGCACGGGCGCCCTGACGGTCACCGGGCCGAGCTCCTTCTCGCAGACGGTGAACCTGGCCGACGCCACCTTCGCCAGCGGCACGCTGAGCTTCGACGTCACCGGGCTGGGGACGATCGCCGTCGCCGCCGACAGCGCGACGGACGTGGCGAGCGTGGTGGCGGGGCTCGACGGGCGCGGCTTCGACATCACGGCGGGCACCGCGGGCTCGGCGGCCACGGCGGCCACCGCGACCAGCTCGGCCACGGCGACGCCGGGTGACTACACGAGCACGACGAAGGCCTTCGACATCACGATCGACGGCGCCACGCAGACCATCACGCTGGACGGCAACTACGCGACCGTCGCCGACATGGTCACGGCCATCAACGGCAAGCTGGACACCGCCTTCGGCGGCACCAGCGACGTGCAGGTCGCCGAGGGGACGGGCGCCGACGCCGGCAAGCTGGTGTGGACGCAGACCAGCACGGGCTCCACGCACAGCTTCTCCGTCACCGACACCGACGGCGTGGTGGGCGGCGACATCGCCAACACGGCGGGCACGGACGCGGTGGCGGCGACCTCTCCCTCCGTCACGGCCGACTCGATCACCGGCAACCCCGCGGGCGAGCAGGCGAGCTTCCTCGTCGGCACCAGCGGCGCGTACGACACCGACGACCTGATCAAGCTGGACGCGATCGATCTCTCGGTGGCCTCGCTCGGGATCGACACCGCCGACCTCTCCACGGCGGACGGCGCCCGCTCCGCGCTGACGAGCATCGACACCGCGATGGACACGGTGAACGAGACGCTCGGCGACATCGGTGCCTCGCAGAACCGCATCGGCTACGCGATGTCGAACCTGAAGACCTCGATCCAGAACTTCACGGCCGCCGAGTCGGTGATCCGCGACGTCGACATGGCCGAGGAGATGACGAAGTTCTCGAAGAACAACATCCTCGCCCAGGCCGGCACGGCGATGCTGGCGCAGGCGAACCAGAGCGCGCAGGGTGTCCTGCAGCTCCTCCGCGGCTGATCCGGCCGCCCGGCAGGTCCACGCTCCCGGCGCCGATCCTGGCGCCGGGAGCGTTCCCCCATCCGGGGGTGCTCGTCCGACCCACCCATTCCGGGGCTGATCCATGGCTTCCGTCGCTTCCTTCAGCGGGCTCGCCAGCGGCATCCAGTGGCAGGACATGATCGACCAGATCATGCAGCTGGAGCAGGCCCGGCGCCTCGACCCGCTCACCGACCGGATCACCGAGCAGCAGCGTCGCGCGCAGGCGTGGACCGCCTACCAGGGCGTCGTCACGAAGCTCGGCGACGCCGCCAAGGCGCTCCGCGACGGCTCCGCCTTCGGCACCTTCAAGGTGACGGCGGGCACCGGCACCGACGGACGCGCCCTCCTCACCGCCAGCGCCTCGGCCGACGCGGCGCCGGGCAGCTACCGGGTCCGCGTGCTCGACCTGGCGCGCGCCGAGAAGCTGAGCGGCAGCGTGGTGGAGAGCACCTCCACCCCGCTCGGCCTCAGCGGCGAGTTCGCGCTGAACGGGCGGAACGTCACCATCACCGCCAGCGACACCCTCGCCTCGCTGCGCGACAAGATCAACGCCGCGAACAGCGGCGCGAACCCGTCGCGCGTCTCGGCCTCGATCCTCTCCACCGGCACCGGCGCGCACCGTCTCGTGCTGACGAGCGACGTCGCCGGCGCCACCGGGATCGACCTCGCCGACGGCGCCACGCACGTGCTGGGCGCGCTCGGCCTGGTGAGCGACACGTACGCCGCCAACCGCACCGTCTCGGGCGGCACGGCCACGCGCCACCTCTCGAGCATGACGACGGCCATCGCCGCGGCGCTCGGCGTGACGATGCCGATGCCGAGCACGATCCGCGTCGGCGACCAGCAGATCACGGTGGATCTGACCGTGGACTCGCTCGCCGCGATCGCCGCCAAGATCGAGGCCGCCGGCGTGCCGGCGCGCACGGTGGAGGAGACGGTGGACGGGCGCACCACCTACCGCCTGGAGGTGGAGGCCACCGTCGGCACCGTGGCGGGGGAGGAGGTGGAGGGGCAGCGCACGCTCGAGGTGCTGGGCTTCTCGCAGCCGACGCGCGACGCCGTGCAGCAGGTGCTGACCGACGAGAGCGCGTGGACGGCGAGCGGCGGCGCGGCCGCCGACGGCACGTCGGCGCTCGTCGGGCTCGACACCCCGGGGCTGGAGACGGCGCTCGCCGCCGGCGACACGATCACCATCGCCGGCACCGACGGCGCCGGCGCCTCGGTGCTGCAGACGTTCACGGTGGGCAGCACGAGCACGGTGGACGACCTGCTCGCCGCCATCGAGGGGGCCTTCGGCGGCCGGGGCGTGACGGCGTCGGTGAGCGGCGGCACGCTCTCGGTCACCGACAGCGTGGGGGGCGCCTCCAAGCTCGCGCTCTCGCTGCAGGTGTCGCGCGCCGGCGGCGACCTCGGGAACCTCGGCCGCCTGTCGACCAGCACCACCGGGCGGCTGCGCGAGGTGGTGGCGGGGAGCGACGCCGTGCTCGAGGTGGACGGCGTGCGCGTCACGCGCGGCGGCAACACCATCGACGACGTCATCGCCGGCGTCACGCTCGACCTGCAGGCGGCCGACGCCGGCAGCGAGATCGACGTCACGGTGGCCCGCGACGACGGCGCGACGGTGGCGGCGATCGAGAAGTTCGCCGACGCCTACAACGGCGTCGCCAGCTTCGTGAAGCAGCAGACGGCCCCGGGCGCCGCGCTGGCCGCCAACGGCACGCTGCGCTCCACGATGGCCCAGCTCACCAACGTGCTGCTCACCGGCGTGACCGGGCTCCCCGCCGGCGCCGCCTACAGCCGCGGCGCGCTCGTCGGCGTGGCGCTCACCAAGACCGGCACGCTCGAGGTGGACACGGACGCGCTGAAGGCCGCGCTGCAGACCAACCTGGCCGACGTGAAGGCGCTCTTCGGCACGAACGGCACGACGTCCGACGCCGCGCTCGAGTACGTCGTCGGCGGCAGCGCGACGCAGCCGGGGACGTACGACGTCGCGATCACCGCCGCCGCCACCCGGCCGGCGCTCACCGGCTCCGGCTTCGGCGGCAGCTATACGGCCACCGGCGCCGGCGACGAGCTGCAGGTCACCGACGGCATCTCCGGCAAGACCGTCACCCTCGGCCTCACCACCGGGATGACGAGCACCGACATCGTGGCCGCGCTGAACACGCAGTTCGCCGCCGACGGCCTGCGTCTCTCGGCCGCGGTGGCGGCGAACGGCACCGATCTCGAGATCACCGGCACCGACTACGGCACCGCGGCCACGGTGACGGTAGCCTACGCGCCCGCGGTGGCGGGCACGCCCGACCCCTTCGGCCTCGCCGGCACGGCCTCGGGGACGGACGTCGCCGGCACGATCGGCGGGCGCCCGGCCACCGGCGTGGGGCAGCTCCTCACCGCCGATGCCGGCACCGCGGCGGACCCGAACCCGGCCGAGGGGCTGGCCGTGCGCTACCTGGGCACGGCGCCCACCGGCGCGACCGCGCCCACCATCGCGTTCGCGCGCGGCGTCGGCGGGCTCATGGCGCAGGTCACCGACCTGCTGACGCGCAGCGGTGACGGGACGATCGCCTCGCAGAACGCGTCGATCGACAGCTCCATCGCCTCGCTCGAGCGGCGGTCGGACGACGTGGCGGCGCGGCTGGAGCGGCGCCGCGAGTCGCTCGTCCAGCAGTTCACCGCGATGGAGGCGGCGCTGAGCCGCATCCAGGCGCAGGGGAACTGGCTCACGCAGCAGCTGGCGGCGATGCCGGACTGGTCGTCGGACGAGTGATCTGAAGGGACCGGGGAGCAGGGAGCAGGAAACAGGAAACAGGAAACAGGAAACAGGGAGCAGGAACGGCCTCGGGACGCACGACGTGCGCTCTCGCGTCTCGTGTCTCGTGCCTGGAGCCTGGCTTCCGTTCCCCGGTTCCTCCCATCAAGTCCCGTCCGGTCCTGCCGATACTCGCCAGTACACACCAACAGGACCTCGTCGTGAGCTACGCCTCCCCCGCCGCACAGTATCAGGAAATCGCCGTCCGCTCCGCATCGCCGGCGCAGCTCGTGGTCATGGTCTACGACCACCTGCTGCTGCAGCTGCGCCGGGCGCGGCTGGCGATGGAGCAGGGCAACGTCGAGCTGCGTGGCACGTCGCTGGAGCGGGCCCGCGCCGCGCTGGGCGAGCTGCTCGTCACGCTCGACCACGAGCGCGGCGGCGAGATCTCGCGCCAGCTGAGCGGGGTCTACACCTTCCTGCTCGCCGAGCTGGTGGAGCTCGGGCTGCGGCCGTCGCCGGCCCGCCTGGACCGCGTGGCGGCGATGGTGGCCGACCTGCGCGAGTCGTTCGCCGCCATCACCGGCCGCGCCACGGCCGCGCGGGAGGTCGCATGAGCGCCGCCCACGCCTATCTGCCGGCGCCACCGGCGCCGGCCCCGCGCGGCTCGGCCGCCGTGCCGGTGGTCGCCGCCCTCGGCGGCGCCTCGCTGGCCCACCAGGCGGCGCGCGCCCAGGCGCTGCTCGATCGCATCGCCAGCGTCTCCAACGTCGACGCCGGGGCGAGCGACGACCCGGCGACCGTCGAGCAGCTCCTGCACGCGCTGGACGCGCGCGAGGCGCTGCTCACCGACCTGGAGCCGGTAGTCGCCGAGCTGAGCAGCGTGCGCGGGCAGCTCGGCGGCGCCGGCCCGCTCACCGCCGAGGCGCGTGCCCTCGACCTCGTCCTCGCCCCCGTGGAGCAGGCGGCGCAGCGGGCGCTCAGCTTTCACGAGCAGCTCGTGCAGAAGGTGCAGGCCATGCGCGACGAGCTGCTCTGGGAGATGGACCGCCTCACCCAGCTGCAGTCGGTGGCCCACGGCTACCTGGGGGATACGCGCAGCGGCAGCCGGCTCGACGTGCGCCGCTGAGCGGGGTCCGCCAGGCCATCCGCGGCCATCCCTGGCCC
>DASTRO010000038.1:0-5259 GCA_035761165.1 Gemmatimonadaceae bacterium
GCAGGAGCACGGTGGCCCGGGTGGGGGCGGCCATGGCGACGGTCTGCAGCAGGCGCCGGATGGCGGCGCTCTCGCCGAGGATCTGCCGCTCGTTGCGCAGCGCCGAGACCTCCCGCCGCAACGCCTCGTTCTCCCGGCGCACGCGCACCACCTCCAGCGCGCGCCCGAGGGCGATCTCCAGCTGCTCGGGGCGGATGGGCTTGGGCAGGTAGTCGATGGCGCCGGCGCGCATGGCGACCACGGCGTGCTCGATGCTCGAGTAGCCGGTCATCATGATGAGCGGCACGTCGTGCCCCTCGCTCCGCAGCAGCTCGAGGAAGTCGAGGCCGGTGAGCCCCGGCATCTGGTAGTCGGAGAGCACCAGCTCCACCCCGCCGCGCGCCAGGTGCTGCAGCGCCTCGGTGGTGGTGCGGGCGCCCAACGGCTCGTGGCCGAGGTGGCGGAGCACGCGCTCCAGCGCGACGACGATCGCGGCGTCGTCGTCCAGGCAGAGGATCGTGCTCACCGGGCCTCTCCGCCGGCCGGCATGGCGCCTAACGCGGTGGCGCCGCCCAGCGCCGCGCGCACGGCGCGTCCCAGGCTCTCCGGCGTGAACGGCTTGGGCAGCAGCTGCGCACCGGCCTGCAGCAGGCCGTCGGCGTCGAGCACGTCGGTGGCGTAGCCGGACATGAACAGCACGCGCACGCCGGCGCGGCGCTCGCGCAGCCGCTCGGCCAGCACGCGCCCGCTCATCCGCGGCATGACGACGTCGGTCAGCAGCAGGTGGATCGGGCCGTCGTGCCGCTGCACCAGCGCCAGCGCGTCGTCGCCGCTCGCCGCCGGCAGCACCGTGTAGCCCTGGCGCTCGAGCAGTCGCTGGGCCACCTGGCGCACCGGCGGCTGGTCCTCCACCAGCAGCACCGTCTCCGAGCCGCCGGCCGGCGGCGTCGGCCCGGGTGCCGGCTCGTCGGCCTCCGCCGCGGGCTCGCGCGCCGGCGGGAGCAGGATCGTGACCGTGGTGCCGCGGCCGACCGCGCTGTCGAGGGCCACGTAGCCGCCCGCCTGGTCCACGATGCCGTACACGGTCGCCAGCCCGAGGCCGCTCCCCTGCCCCGCCGCCCTGGTGGTGAAGAAGGGCTCGAAGGCGCGCGCGCGCGTCAGCTCGTCCATCCCCGTGCCGGTGTCGCGCACCCGCAGCAGGGCGTAGCCGCCGGGGTCGGCGCTGGCGGCGCGCCGCGTGCCCTCGCGCCCGTACTCCACGCGGCCGACGTGGATGGCGAGCCGGCCGCCGTCGGGCATGGCGTGGCGCGCGTTCACGACGAGGTTCATCACCACCTGCTCCAGGTGCGCGGGGTCGGCCGTCACCAGCACCGGCGCGGCGGCCAGGACGACGTCGAGCACCACGTCCTCGCCGATGATGCGCCGGAGCATCCCCTGCATCTCCTGCACGACGCGGTTGAGGTCCACCACGCGCGCCTCGCCCACCTGGCGGCGGCCGAAGGCGAGCAGCTGCTGCGTCAGTGTCGCGGCACGGGCCGCCGCGGCGTCGATCTCGCGCACGTCCTGCGCGAGCGGGCTGCCCGCGGGCAGCTCCGCGCGCAGCACGCCGCAGTAGCTCGTCACCACGGTGAGGATGTTGTTGAGGTCGTGCGCGATCCCGCCGGCCAGGCGGCCCACCGCCTCCAGCTTCTGCCGCTGGAAGAGGCGCCGCTCCAGCTCCCGCTGCTCGGTGACGTCGCTCGCCGTGAGCACCACGCCGCGCACGGCCGGGTCGTCCACCAGGCTCCGCCCGGTGACGACGAAGGTGCGCCACGTGCCGTCGCGGTGCTGGAAGCGCAGCTCGGCCTGCCGCATGCCGCCGGGCGTGCGCAGCAGCTGCGCCAGGAGGTCGCGGCCCTGCGCGTCGTCGTCGGGGTGCAGCCGCGCGAAGGCGTCGCACCGCTCGAGCTCGGCCGCGTCGATGCCGAGGGTCCGCGTGTGCGCGGGGCTGGCGTAGCGGACGATCCCGTCCGCGTCCACGATGCTGATCGCGTCGGTCGAGCTCTCGATGAGCGAGCGGAAGCGCTGCGCCGTCGCGGCCGGGTCGTCGACGACGACGGAGGGGCCGGGATCGGGGCGATGGCGGGGGGCTGCGGTGCTGTACATGTGCCGATGGAGAACGCGACGTCGACCGGCAGCGGCTCCCACGGCAGCACGATCCAGTCGGAGCAGGACGACCGGCGCACCGGGGAGTCACGGCGAGTCGGTCGCGCCGCGCGCGCCACCGTGACATGGGCGCCGTGTTGGTCGTCCTACACCGATCCGCTCTCCGACGGCGCGGCGCAGCCCGGGTGCCCTGGCGGGCCGGCGGCAACCGGTTGCGCCGGGGCACGGTCGGGCGACAACCTAGCACGAGTGATCGACAGCATGCGATGCCCGGCGGCGGAGCGCCGGCGGCCCGACGGGAGAGGAGCAGGGATGTCGCGAGCACAGTGGCACCGGGAGCCGAGAATCCTGTTCATCGACGACGAGCAGGCGAACGTCCGCCTCGTCGAGCGGCTGCTGGCGCGTCAGGGCTACCGCGACGTGACGTCCACCACCGATCCGCGGATGGCCGTGCCGCTCATGCAGTCGGTGGCGCCCGACCTCGTGCTCCTGGACCTCCACATGCCGGGCGTGGACGGCTTCGCCGTGCTCGAGGCGCTGCGGCACGCGGCAGCGGGCGACGACTACGTGCCGGTGGTGGTGCTCACCGGCGACGGCGCGGTCGAGGCCAAGCGCCGCGCCCTCGCCCTCGGCGCCACGGACTTCATCGCCAAGCCGTTCGACCTCGACGAGATCGCGCTGCGCATCCGCAACCTGCTGCAGACGCGCCTCCTGCACCTGGCGCTGCAGCACGAGAAGCGGGCGGTGGAGAGCGCCCTCGCGCGGCGCACCTGGGAGCTCGAGGAGGCCCGCATCGAGACGCTGGAGCGCCTCGCGCTCGCCGCCGAGGTCCGCGACGACGACACCGGTCAGCACACGCGGCGGGTGGGGCAGCTCTCCGGCGTGCTCGCCACCGCGCTCGGACTGCCGGCCACGGCGGTGGAGCTCATCCGCCGCGCCGCCCCGCTGCACGACATCGGCAAGATCGGCATCCCCGACCGTGTGCTGCTCAAGCCCGGCCCGCTCTCGGCCGAGGAGCGGGGGATCATGCAGACGCACACGGTCATCGGTGCCCGCATCCTGGGTGGCGCCCAGTCCGAGCTGCTGCGCACGGCGGCCGACATCGCCCAACACCACCACGAGCGGTGGGACGGCGCGGGCTACCCGGCCGGCGTCGCCGGCGCCGACATCCCGATCTCGGCGCGGATCGTGGCGGTGGTGGACGTCTTCGACGCCCTCACGCACGACCGGCCCTACCGGCCTGCCTGGTCGGTGGAGCGCACGCTGGACGAGATCCTGCAGGGGAGCGGCACGGCCTTCGATCCGCAGGTCGTGGCCGCCTTCCGTGCCCTCGACCCGATGGCGCTGATGGAGCCGCCCGTCGCGGCGGGCCACGCCTGACGCCGCACGCCGTTCGCCGGCGTCCCTGCCCACCGGAATGATCGCGGTCCCATGCGAGTCTGGCCGTCCCTGAAGTACAAGCTCCCCCTGCTCATCTCGGCGCTCCTCGGCGCCGTCGTCATCGCCGTCTGCTGGGTGGGCTACGATCAGCTCGAGGACCTCCTGATCCAGACGGCGCGTAGCCGCCTCACGAGCTCCACGCAGCAGCTGACCGACCTGTTCGAGGATTCGATCTGGCGGACGCGCCGCAACACGCGCTGGCTGGCCGCCGACGCCGCGGTCGCCGCCTTCGTCGCGCGTCCGGCCGACGACACGCAGCAGCGGGCCCGGCAGGTCCTCGAGGGCGCGCAGGCGGACGCCACCCGGCCGACGGCCTTCGTGCTGTGGAGCCGGAGCTGGACCCCGCTGCTCACCGTGGGGCCGCTGCCCGCGGCCGAGGTCGGCGCGGGGGGGCCGGCCGCGCTCAACCTGAGCCGCGGACGCGCGCTCGGCGGCGCGTGGGTGGGGCCGCTCACGCGGAGCGAGGGCGGCGCGTACTACCCCGTCGTCGCGCCCGTGTTGGGCGCCGACCGTGACACGCTCGGCTTCCTCGCGGCCTACCGCCGGCTGGCCGCCGGGGAGGGCGCCACGCAGGTGGGCGGGCTGATCGGCCCGGGCGCCTCGCTGCTCATCGGGAACGCGGCGGGGGACGGCTGGATCACCCTCTCCCGGCCGAGCGTCGCGTCGGCGGCGATCACGCCGGACGACGCCGCGCCGGAGCACATCGCGCCGGACGACCCGCGGCTGCTCGGGGTGGTGATGCCCATCCCGTCCACGCCCTGGCGGGTGTGGGTGAGCCTGTCGCGGCGCACGGCGCTCGAGCCGGCGACGCACTTCGTCTCGACCATCGTCGGCATCGCCGCCGTCTTCATCGCCCTCGGCACGCTCGTCGGCTGGTTCCTGAGCCGCCAGGTGACGGCCCCGCTCGTGGAGATCAGCGGGGCGGCCGAGGACATCGCGCGGGGCGACTACGCCCGCCGCGTCCCCGACACGCGGCGCGACGAGCTGGGCAGCCTCGCGCGCTCGTTCAACAGCATGGCCGCGCAGGTGGAGGCCGCGTCGCGCGAGCTCCAGGCGCATGCGGGCGACCTGGAGCTCGCCAACGAGGAGCTCCGCGAGAGCGAGCGGCGATATCGCCAGCTGGTCGAGATCCTCCCCGACGCGGTCATCGTGCACCGGGACGGGCGCATCACCTTCGCCAACCCGGCCACCGTCCGGCTCTTCGGCGCGGCATCGGCGGAGGAGCTGAACGGTCGCTCGGTGCTCGACTTCTTCGCCCCGGACGACCGGCCCGAGCTCGAGGCGCGGGTGCGGGCCGCGCAGCACGAGCGTCGGGTGCTGCCGGTGATCGAGCGCACGGTGTGCCGCCTGGACGGGTCCACGCGGCACGTGGAGGGCGCGTCCACGCCCTTCACCTTCGACGGCCAGCCCGTCGCGCTCACCATCCTGCGCGACATCACCGAGCGGCGGCGACTCGAGGACCGCGTGCGGCAGGCGCAGAAGATGGAGGCGGTGGGGCAGCTCGCCGGTGGCGTGGCGCACGACTTCAACAACCTGCTCACCGTCATCACCAGCTACAGCGGCATGCTGCTCGGCGAGCTGCCGCCCGACGATCCGGTGCGCGACGACGTGCGCGAGATCGCCAGCGCCGCCGACCGGGCGGCGGCGCTCACGCGCCAGCTCCTCGCCTTCAGCCGGCAGCAGATGCTGCAGCCA
>DASTRO010000039.1:0-13495 GCA_035761165.1 Gemmatimonadaceae bacterium
GCCCACGCTCCGCCCGGGCAGCACCGCGTGGTACGGCTCCCTCGCGCGCCGACGGCCCGCACGAGATGCCGCCCCGTCCGCCGCGGTCGCCGGGGTATCGTCCTCGCGCGAGGACGCCTGCGCCGGCGAGCACCCGGACGACGCCTCAGGTCACGGCTGCCAAGGCTTTGTCGGAGAGCGCAGTAGCACGATCACCTCGCGCACCATGGCAGCTGGCGCAGGCCCTGCCCTGCTCCGTGGCAGGAGTTCCCGTCTTCGTCGCCATGGAGGATCGGATGTACCCGCTCAAGCCTACCCTCGCCCTCGCCGCCCTCGCTGCCCTGGCGCTCGCCGCCGTCCCCGCCGCCGCCGCGGCGCAGGGCCGCGCCCAGGGCCGCGTGCAGGCACGAGGGCCGGACCGCGTGCCCCCGGGCCACCTTCCCCCGGCCGGCATGTGCCGCATCTGGTACGACGGCCTGCCCCCGGGCCGCCAGCCCGCGCCCACCAGCTGCGCCGAGGCCGAGCGTCGCGCGCCGCGCAGTGCGCGCGTGATCTACGGGCCGCGCACCGATCGCCGCGACGACGACCGGGGGTGGTACGATCGCGACGGTCGCTACGATGGTCGCTACGACGGCCGCTACGATCGCGACGGCCGCTACGACGGCCGCTACGGCAACGGTGAGGAGGACCGGCGCCGCGTCGACGATCGGGAGGAGCGCCGCCGGGTGGACGGCAGCTGCCGCGTGCGCGACCGCTACGGACGCTGCCAGGACAACCCGTTCGGCCTGCCGGCCATGCTCTCCCTCCGCGACCTCGAGCGCGGCCGCCGCACGAGCGGCTACTACCAGTGGCTCGGCGACCGGCAGGCGCGCTACCGCTACAGCGACGCGAATCGCGACGGGTGGCCGGAGCAGATCTGGTGGCTCGATGGTAGCGGCGACGTGCTGCAATACTGGGTGGACCGCGACCGTGACGGTCGCGCCGACCGGGTGGCCGTCTACCGGAACGGCCGCGTCGTGCGGGTGGTCGGCTGAGCGGGGCGCCGGCTGCCACGCTCACCACCCCGTTCACCGCGCCACGATCCGCCCCTCCTTCACCACCATCCAGATCCGGCGCGTGTTCGCGATGTCCGCTGTCGGGTCTGCCTCGAGCAGGACGACGTCGGCCAGCCGGCCGGGGGCCAGGATGCCCCGGTCGGCTTCTGCCCCCATGGCGCGTGCTGCCGCGCTGGTGGCGGCGGTGAGCGCCTGAAGTGGCGTCAGGCCGGCCCCGCTGACGAGCAGCGCAAGCTCGCGGTGCAACGTCGGTGGTCCACGTCCGTCGGGCGGCACGAGCCCGTCGGTCCCCGCCACGATGGAGACGCCCAGCTCCGCGGCCCGGCGCGTGACGGCGTACATCCACGGCGTGCGCACCCGGCTCACCGAGTCCTCCGGCTGCGCTTCGGCGAAGACCCAGAGCGTCGGGTTCAGCGCCACGCCACGGTCGCGCATCGCCGTCAGCAGCCGCTCGATGAGCGGCGAGTCGGCGGGCACGTGCAGGAAGTCGCCCCGGGCGCGTTGCGTGTAGTCGGTGGTCGGCGGGCTCCCCTCCCAGACCAGATAGGGGGTGTGGGCCAGCATCGTGACGCCGGCCGTCACCAGCTGCATGGGTCTGGCCGGGAAGACGGTGGCGTGGGCCACCACGCGGAGCCCCTGTCGCCGCGCCTCCGCCGCCGCCCGCGCCGCGGTGGCCGAGTCGAGCGCGGCGTAGAGCTTGAGGGCGGTGGCGCCGGTGCCGCGTGCCGCGGCCACGGCCTGCGCCATGTCGGTCGCCGGCGTGACGGCCCGCGCCCACGGGGCCTCGCCAGGGGTGTAGCCGAGCGACGCCGCGCGGACGCGCGGATCCTCGAAGAAGGCCGGGCCGGCCATCAGCGCCGAGTAGTAGATGGCCGGGCTGTCGATCTCGCCGGCCATCGCGGCGCGCGCCAGATCGCTCGTCTGCCGCGTGTCGCCGGCCACGTCGAACACGGCAGTGACGCCGCCGCGCAGCGCGCGCGCCAGCTGCTGGACGCTCCACTCCCACGGCGCGCCGGAGAGGTGGACGTGCGCGTCGATGAGCCCCGGGATGGCGTAGCGCCCGCTCCCGTCCACCACGAGATCGGCCGCCGGCTCGCGACCCTCCCCCGCCGGCACGATGTCGGCGATGCGGTCGCCGCGGACGACCACGCTCACGTGCGGGCGCGGTGGCGCCCCGCTGCCGTCGATCAGGGTGACGTCGCGGATGACGAGCGTGGCGCGGCCGGTAGCCGGCGGAGCGGAGGGCGGCTGTGCGCGGAGCGGCGGTATGGCGAGCGCCGTCGCCAGGGCGAGCAGCCCGACGGCGCGTGGGGATCGGAGGACGGCCATGGGGGGCGAGTGGTCGGAGAGGGCGTGGCGGGAGGGACTGGTACGGCGGGAGAGGGATCGATGATGCGGGAGCGGCGCGGTGCAGCGATCATGTAATTCGGGGGGGGCCCCCGCGCGCCGGGCGCCGTCGCGCCGCCACGGCCCCCTAGCCACTCCACGCTTCACGCTCGACGCCCCTTAACGCCAGACGCCCAACCCGTCGCGGACGCCCTCTCCCCCCGCCCGACGCCCCTCGTCGCGCCTCGATCCCTACCGCGCCGCCTGCCGCGACAGCCGGTAGATCAGCACCGCCGCCCGCTCCGTCTGCCGCGCCAGCGCCGGCAGGTTCACCCACTCGTTCGGCGAGTGCGAGCCGCCGCCCAGCGCGCCGAGCCCGTCCAGGCCGTCGATGTACGGCGCGACGAAGGAGATGTCGCCGGCGCCGCGGCGGCCCGGGTCGAGCGCCTCCACCGGGCCGTGGCCCAGCGCCTGGCTGGCCGAGTCGTAGACCGCCAGCAGCCGTGCATTGCCGGCCGTCGGCGCCATCGCCGGGTACTCGTCGGCGAAGCTGATCGTCGCCCGCGCGCCGGGGAGCGACTGCGCGACGATCTCGCGCATGCGGGCGCGGGCGCGCTCCTTCTGCTCCTCGCTCAGGAAGCGCAGGTCGCCCACCGCCACCGCGCGCGGCGCGATGATGTTCGTCTTGCCGGCCGCCGTGCCGGCCAGCTGCAGCGTGTCGAAGGTGACGTCGGCGCCGCCGACCACGATGCCGGGGTTGAAGGTCAGGTTCGGCTCGCCGGCCAGCTGCGTCCGGAAGGTGTCTAGGATGCGCGCCAGCTCGTAGATCGCGCCGTAGGTCCCGCCCTCGCTGAACATGCCGGAGGAGTGCGCCTGGCGGGCGGTGATCTCCAGCCGCCACGTGCTCGCGCCGCGGCGGCCGATCGTCGCCGTCGTGTTGCTCCCCCCTTCGAAGGCCAGCGCGACGTCGTGGCTCTTCCCGAGCTCGATCAGGTCGCGGCGCGAGATCGAGAGCGGGTCGCCGGCCAGCTCCTCGTCGCCGGTGAAGATCACCGTGACGTTCGCGTCGTCCAGGACGCCCGCGCCGGCCAGCGTCTTCAGCGCGTAGAGGATGATCACGTCGCCCCCCTTCATGTCGCCGCTGCCGGCGCCATGCCCCACCGAGTCCTCGCGCGTCCACTGCTGCCCTTCCCCCTCGAACACCGTGTCGAGGTGGCCGATGAGCAGGATCCGCGTGCTCCCGGGCTTCCCCCGGTGCTCGGCGATGAGGTGCCCGGCGCGGTGCATCGACGGCGGCATCTCCGCCCAGCGCGTGGTGAAGCCCAGCGAGTCGAAGGCGGCACGGAAGAGCGCGCCCACCTGCCGCACCCCCTCCAAGTTGAGCGACCCGCTGTTGATGTTGACCGCCTTCGCGAGGAAGTCGATCTGCTCCTCCCGGTGCTGCTCCACGTACTGGCGGAGCCGCTGCTCGGTGGGGGAGAGCGCGGGCTGCGCGGCCAGCGGCGCCGCGACGAGGGTGGCGGCCACGGCCGCGGCGACGGTGGCGGCGAGGGCGGAGCGGCCAGGCAGGCGGAGCGGGAGCGACATGGGCTGTGCCGATGTGGGGAGGCGGAGGGTGGGCGGGGCGCGGCGACGGGGGCCGCGAGCCCGCGCCGCGGACCCTCACGATGGCCGGATGCGCCCGGCGAGCACAAGCGCGTCCCGGCCGTGTGACGGATACGCCGGCGGCGCGTCGCCTCATCGGTCAGTCGGGGGGTGGAACATTTCCAGGACCGTGGTCGCCGGGACAAACAGCTGTCCATCGGCAAAGACGACGGCTTCCGGCGGCAATCCGGCGCCCCATTCTAAGTCGGTGCTCGGTGGTGCTTTAGCACATCCGCCGCGTGATGCAGGGCACGGCACCGGCCGTGCTTGTAGCCGTACCCTGGCCGCACGCCGGCGTCTGCCCAGACGCCGCGCTGTCGCACGATGCTCGGTCGTGCGGTCGGGGTCGCATGTGGCGGCCGCCGAATCCGTCCGTTGTCGCTGGTGGTGCCGAATGCGGTTGTTGGTCTGTGCCTACGAGGATCTCGACGCCGAGCGTGTGGTGGTGGACGAGTTGTCGGACCTGGACGATGCGGTAGCCTGCTGCCGTGATCTGGTGGAGAGCGAGGGCTACCCGCGTGCCGAGGTGTGGAGCGGCGCCGGTCGCGCGATCTTCGTCGTCATGCGTGACGAGGACGCCATCTTCGAGAGCGACGAGCCGGACGAGGCCGCGCTGCTCGAGTCGCCGGCGCCGTCGCACGAGCCACAGGTGGCGCACGCGCGCCGCCCCGAGGCGCGCCGGCCGGCGGGGCACGGGGAGGAGAGGGCCGCGACGAACGGGACGACCGGGACGAACGGCGTGAACGGGACGGAGGGGGCGGTGCCCGCGGACGGCATCGCCGCCCCATCGGACGGCGGCGTCGTCCCGCCGGCCTCTCCGGCCGACCTCGCCAAGCCCAACGGGCTCCTGGGCGAGCAGCCCGGCCGCGGCGAGCGCTGGTTCGGGCTCTAGCGCGCCGACTCGGCTGGCGCGGCACGAGCGCCGCCGCCATCTTCGCGCTGGGTGCCGCCGGCCGGCGGCCCACGGCAGGGCGGGTTACCCGGCGCGGGGGGATCGTCCATGGCCAGGAAGAGTGCGAGCGCGTCCGCCTATGACACCGCCGCGCCGCCGCGCCGCGACCGCGTGGCCACGGTGCTCAAGTGGGTGGGCGGGGCCACGGCCGTGCTGTCGCTCCTCTTCGCGCTGCAGCGCGCCGGCCAGATGATCGGCGAGGCGCGCGAGCGCCGCCGCGCAGTGGCCGAGCTCCTGGCGGCGGCCCGCACCTACGAGGCGTCGGGGAACTACGACGCGGGCTGGCGCGCCCTCGAGCAGGCCGCCGAGCGCGACCCGGACGACGACCGGGTGCGCGCGGCGCGCGAGACGCTGGGCATGCGCTGGCTTGACGACATTCGCGTGCGAGAGGGGGAGCGCACCTTCTCCGAGATCGTCGCCCTCGTGCAGCCCGTCCTCGTGCGCGGCGCGACCCGCGCGGAGGGGCAGCGGCGGGCGGATCTGCTGGCACACGTGGGCTGGGCGGAGTTCCTGCGCTGGCGCGACGGTGAGCGCGAGCTGCGGCCGGACTCGCTCTACCGGCAGGCGCTGACGGTGGATCCGGGGAACGTCTACGCCCACGCGATGCTGGCGCACTGGCTCGCCTGGAGCGGGCGCGACCTGCCGGCGGTGCGTCGGCACCTGGATTCGGCACTCGCCGCCGGCCGCGAGCGCGGCTACGTGCGGCGGATACAGTTCGCGGCCATGCGCAACCTGGGCGGCGCGGCCGGTGACAGCGGGCTGGTACTGATGGCCGCCGAGCTGCGCCGCGGCACCGAGGCGCCGGGCGAGGGGTGGGCGGGCGAGTTCGTGCGCGCCTACGAGCGCCGCTGGCGCCGGTACTGCCGCGGCGACTCCGCCGGGCGGCCGTCCGCCGGCGGCGCCGCGCTGGCGCTGGCGGACGGCGCGCCCACCGAGCACGCGGCCACACTCGGCTGGCTCGCATCGCAACCCGGCGGCGACAGCGACGGCGTGGCGGCCGCCTTCTACCGCGCCTGCCTGCTGGAGGCGGCCGGCCAGGGCGACTCCGCCCTCGCGGCCTACCGCGCCCTGCGTCCCACGCTTCCGTCGCTGAGCAGCTACGCGTCCGACGTGGACGCCGCGCTGGCGCGCCTGTCTCCCCGCTCGACGCCGCCCTGAGCCCCCTGCAGGCCCTGGGCGCCCTCGCCGCTGCGCCCACTTGACATATCAATTTTGGTTGTTGTATACTCCCGCCATGTCAGCCGCCACCGCCATCGACCGCGCCGCCGCCGCGCGCCTCTTCCATGCGCTCTCCGACGAGACCCGCCTCGCCGTGCTCGACATGCTGCGGGACGGCGAGCGCTGCGTCTGCGAGCTGCAGGACGCGCTCGACGCGGCGCAGTCGCGGCTCTCCTTCCACCTCAAGGTGCTGAAGGAGGCGGGGCTCGTCGTCGATCGCCGCGAGGGGCGCTGGTCCTACTACTCGCTCGTCCCCGACGCGCTCGGCGAGGCACACGACATCGTGCGCGCGCTGGCCACCGAGCCGGCGGCCGGTCGCACGCAGCTCAGGGTCTTCGGGCGCTGCTGCGGCTGATTCCCGGCCTCGCCGGGTGCGCCGCGGCAGCGCCCTTCTCGCGCCTTACATATCAACATAATTTGATCTTCAACCGGAGCGTCTCCATGGCCTGCGCAGCGAGTGGCACCCCGAGTCTCACCGGCACCCAGCCGGCCGACGTCATCACCGGCATCGTGCGCGAGAAGTACGGCGAGGCGGCGCGCCGCGTCCTCGACGGCGAGGGCATCCCGGCCGACTGCTGCGGCAGCACCGGCTGCTGCAGCGGCGCCGCCGCGCCGTCGTGCGACCCGATCACGAGCAACCTCTACGTGAGCGGCGAGACCGACGAGCTCCCCTCCGCCGCCGTCCTCGCCTCGCTCGGCTGCGGCAACCCGACGGCGCTGGCCGAGCTGCACGCGGGGGAGGTCGTCCTCGACCTCGGCTCCGGCGGCGGCATCGACGTCCTCCTCTCGGCGCGCCGCGTGGGGCCCAGCGGCAAGGCGTACGGCCTGGACATGACGGACGAGATGCTGGAGCTGGCCCGTCGCAACGCCGCCGAGGCGGGGGTGACGAACGTCGAGTTCCTGCGCGGGCAGATCGAGCGCATCCCGCTCCCCGATGCGTCGGTGGACGTGATCATCTCCAACTGCGTCATCAACCTCTCGGGCGACAAGCGGCGCGTGCTGGCGGAAGCGTTCCGCGTGCTGAAGCCGGGCGGCCGCTTCGCGGTGAGCGACGTCGTGGTGCGCGGTCCGGTGCCGGCCGCGGTGCGGCGGAGCATGGAGCTGTGGGTGGGCTGCGTGGCCGGCGCACTCGAGGAATCGGAGTTCCTGCGGCTGCTGTCCGAGGTCGGCTTCGCGCAGCCGAGCATCGAGCCGACGCGCGTGTACCGCGCCGAGGACGCACGCGCCTTCCTGACCGGTGCGGGGCTGGACGCGAGCGCCGCGGACGAGATCGACGGCAGGTTCATGGCGGCGTTCGTGCGCGCGACGAAGCCCGTGACCGCGCCGGTGCTGCGCGCCGCGACGCTGTCGGACCTGGACGCGGTCGAGCGGCTGCTGGCCGCGGCCGGATTGCCCGACGCCGGCGTCGCCGACCTCTTCGCCACCCGCGCCGCGGACTTCGTGGTGGCCGAGGATCCGGCGGGCGGCGAGCTGCTGGCGGTGGGCGGGCTCGAGGTCTGCTGCGACGACGCGCTCCTCCGCTCGGTGGCGGTGCGCGAGGACGCGCGGAAGCTCGGGCTGGGCCGCGCGCTGGTGCTGCGGCTCATCGCCGAGGCGGAGCGGCGCGGGCTGCGCGCGCTCTACCTGCTGACCATGACGGCCGAGGACTACTTCCCGCGCTTCGGCTTCGCGCGCATCGGGCGGGCGGAGGTGCCGGCGGCGGTGGCGGCGACGGCGGAGTTCACGAGCGCGTGCCCGGCGTCGGCGGTGGTGATGCGGCGGGGGCTGGCGGCGGCGTGAGCGGGATGCTCGCGCGGCCGGCTGGCGGCGGAGGGAGGTAGCGGTATCCGGGAATGGCGAGTGTCCATAGTTCCGTTCATTGGCTGAACGGAACCATGGCGCCGCGGCTCGGCGCTCAGGCCTGTGCCGCCTCTCCCCCGCCAGCGCCGCCTCGAGCTGCTCGAACTCGGCGAGCGCCGCCCGTAGATCTTCCACGATCTCCGCCGCGATCACCTCCGGCGCCGGCAGGTTGGCGGACGCCTCCAGTGCCGCGTCCTTCAGCCAGAACACGTCGAGCGACGCCTTGTCGCGAGCGACCAGCTCCGCACAGTCGTACGCCCGCCACCGCCCGGTCGGGCTCTCCGTCTCGTCCCACGTGGCGCGCCGGTCGCGCCGGTCGCGCCGGTCGCGCCGGTTGGCCGGGGCGTAGCAGGCGACGAACTCGTCCAGGTCCGCTCGTTTCAGCGGGTTCGTCTTGAGCGCGTCAAGTGCTGGTTCATCCGCAGGTCGTACACCCGGAGCTTCGACGTCTGCGGCGAGGCGCTCGCCTCGCGCCGGTCGAAGAAGAGGACGTTCGCCTTCACCCCCTGCGCGTAGAAGATCCCGGTCGGCAGCCGGAGCAGGGTGTGCACGTCGCACTCGTGGAGCAGCTTCCGGCGCACGATCTCGCCGGCGCCGCCCTCGAAGAGCACGTTGTCCGGCACCACGACGGCGGCCCGCCCGCCGATCTTGAGCAGCGTCTTCACGTGCTGCACGAAGGCGAGCTGCTTGTTGCTCGTGCTCGTCCAGAAGTCCTCGCGGACCACGGTGAGGTCCTGCCGCTCCTCCTCCCCCTCGGCGTTCACCATCCGCACGCTGGACTTCCGGCCGAAGGGCGGGTTGGTGAGGATCACGTCGAAGCGGTCGCGTCGGCGTCGAGCGCCACCCACTGCTCGCGGTCGATGAGGTCCGCGACGAGGCGGCGGAGCTTGGCCGGGTCCTGGATCTTGTTCTGGGCCTTCCGGAAGACGAGGCCCAGCATCCCCGGCTCCTTGCCGAGCGCCTCGAGGGTGTGGCGGTACTGCGTCTCGAGCGCGTCCCCTTCCCTGCTCAGAGCGCGGGCCAGTCGTGGCCGGCCGGGATCACCGAGGGCTGGTTCCACGACGCCTGGGTGCGCTCGTGGGCCATCTTGAGGAACAGCAGGTACGTGAGCTGCTCGACGTAGTCGCGTAGGAGAGGCCGTCGTCGCGCAGGACGTTGCAGTAGTTCCAGAGCTTCTGGACGATCTGTTGGGCGGTCATGCGGTCTGCGGTTCGGTGCCTGCGGTGCCGGCGTCCTCACCGGGCGCCGGCGACGGGAGCGAGGCGGCGAAGTCGGCGTAGAGCGCCTCGACGCGTGCGACCTCCTGGTCGGTGAGCGCCGAGAACTCGCGCGACCGCGCGCGCTGCGAGAGCCGGCCGCCGTTCTGGCGGAGGAAGCGGTGCAGGAGATCGACGGTCCGCGCCGGCATCTCCACGACGGTCGCGATGCTCTCGGCGAAGCGGTCGTAGGCCTCCAGGTACGCGACCTCGTACGGCAGGTCCACGCGCACCGTGGTCGCGACGCACGCATAGAGGAACTCGGCGTGGCGCGTGGCGTCGAAGAAGCGGTACCAGCGCGCCGTGTCGTTCAACACCTCCACGTTGCCGTGCTCGGTCGCCCGCCAGCGGATGAGCGGCAGCAGCGGCCGGGAGTACGACTCGAGCACGGCGCGATAGCTGCCGATCTCGCGCAGCATCACGGCGCTCACCGGGAAGACGACGTCGCGCGGCGTGAAGCCGCCCGCCGCCAGCACGTGGTGGACGAGCCAGCGATGGATGCGGCCGTTGCCGTCCTCGAAGGGGTGCACGTAGACGAAGCCGAAGGCCGCCACCGCCGCCGCCACCACCGGGTCGAGCCGTCCGGCGATCGCGCGCTCGTCGTAGGCCACGAGGCCGCCGACGAGCGACGGCAGGTCCTCGGCGCGCGCGCTGACATGGTCCGGGATCGGCGCGCCCGTGAGCCGGTCGTGCTCGCCGACGAAACCGCCTTCGGTGCGCAGCCCGATGTGCACGAAGCGCGCGTCGCCGATGACGAGGCGCTGCAGCGCGATCATCTCCTCGACCGAGAGACGCGTGGCCCCGGCACGCGCGATGGCCTGCGCCCAGCGCAGCGCACGCTCGGGCGACGGGGTCTCCCCCTCGATGCGGTACGACGCCCGGCTGTCGGCGAGGAGGAGGAAGGCCGCGGCACGCGCGAGCACGTCGGCGGGGGTGCGGCCGATGACGCGGCGCGCCTGCCCGGCGAGCCCGGCGGCCTGCGCGGCGCGGATGGCGGGGGTGCGCCGCACCATCGGGCAGAAGGCGCGGGTGCCCGGGAGGTTGTCGCGCACGCGGTGGCGGCGGCTGATCTCGCCGGCCGGCAGCGCCACCTGCAGCTCGGGATCCACGACCTCCACTGCCCGCACCTTGCCCGCATCGGGGAGGTCGAGCCGGCGCCCGGTGAGCCACTCGTGGAGGAACCAGACGCGCCGCATGTAAGCGCTGGTGGGCGCCTGGCGCACGGCCTCGGCGACCCGCTCCGGCGGCACGGCGGCGAAGAGGGTGTCGAGGACGGCGAGGTCCACCCCCTCCCACTTGAGGGCGAAGGTGAGCTGGGCGGCCAGGTCGTCCGCGGGGCGGTAGCGCTCGGGGAGGAGCAGCCAGCCTCCCTCCTCGCGCGGCCGGTGACGACCGGCGATCGCGGCGAGGCGCGGCGGGAGGGGGAGCTCGAGCTCGTGGCGATCGATGAGCCAGGCGTAGCCCGCGAGGACGGCCGCCCGTGGGAGGGCTCGGCCGCGAAATACACCCACTGGCGGCGCAATACATTCACCGATCGGCATGTCCGGCGCGGTTCGCTCACTCATCTGGAGGGCCGGAGGTCGGGTCGATGGAAGGCGGTAGCGCGAAAAGGGCTCACCTGGCGCGCATAACATTCACGCGATGCACTGCATCGCGCAACATGATCACCTGACGACCAGCCCCACCCTGTCGCCATGGGCGACGCCCCTCACCCCTCCGGCGCCAGGAAGTAGATCGGCTGCAGCGGCAGCCGGCGCTTGGACGTCTCGTCCAGGCGCGCGTAGTGCTCGGTCCACAGCCGGACGAGCCGCTCGAGATCGAGCAGGGTGACGCGCCGGTTCGCCTGGTTGCGCGCCTCGTCGTCCGCGTCCTTCCTGAAGCCGCCGGCGTTGACGAAGATCCCGACGTCGTCGCTGCCGAGCAGGGCCATGAAGGAGCGGAGCCCGTCGACGGAGACGCGCCCCTGCTGCCGCTTGACCTGGACCTTGATGCGCGGGGGGCGCGTGCCGAGCGGATCGTTGAAGGCGACGATGTCGACGCCGCCGTCCTTGCCGGGTGGCGCGACCCAGCCGACGTGGTAGCCCATGCCCCGGAGCGACGCCGCCACGAGCTCCTGGAAACCGTACGGGGGCATGGCGAGCAGGTATCGCTCGATCTCGGCCCACGCCTGCTCCGTCGCCTGCTCCACGGTGATGCTGGGCGTGACACCCTCCTCCTCGTCCTCCCCCTCGTCGGGCGGGACGGGCTGGAGGGATTCGGCAACTTCGTCGGGAATCGCGCGGCCGGCAAGAACGGCGGTCAGCCAGGTGACGACCACCTCATCCCCCCGCCCGCGCCCCCCGCCGCGCGGCCGTCACCAGCCGTCGGATGCTGGCGATGCCCAACACGGGCCCGATCGCCAGGAAGGTGAACGCCCACCGCCACCCCACCGCCTCGGCCATGGGCGGCACGAGCTGGATCGTCACCGCGGTGAGCAGGAAGCCGAGCGACGTCTGCAGCGTGAGCGCTGTGCCCACCGCGTGCGCCGGCACGCTCTCGGTGACCAGCACGCTGAACTGCGCGCTGTCAGCGATGACGAAGAAGCCCCACGCCAGCGCGACGGGCACCAGCAGCCAGAGGCTGGCGCCGAACGTCAAGCCGATGCCCAACGCGCAGAGCCCGCTCAGCGCCATGGCGACCGTCACCAGCCACGCGCGCCCGCGCCGGTCGGCGGCGAGGCCGCCCCAGATGCACCCCAGCCCACCGATGGCGAGCGCGGCGAAGGCCACGCCGCTGGCGACGGACGCGCCGTGCGCGCCGGCGGCGGGGTCGCGCGCGGCGATGCTGGCGGCGATGAAGACGGGGAGCCAGGTCCACGCGCTGTACAGCTCGAACATGTGGCCCAGGTAGCCGCCGGTGGCCAGCCGCCACCGCCGCTCGCGCACCACCTCCCCCACCAGCCCCCACGAGAAGGGGCGCGGCGGGAAGGGATACGGCCCGTCCGCGTAGCCGAGCCAGACGAGCGCCGCGGCCACCGCCGCCCCCGCCGAGGCGACGAGCACCACCGGCGTGATGCCGGCGCCGGGGAAGGCGTGCACCAGGTACGGCAGCGCCTTGCCGACGGTGAGCGCGCCGACGATGGTGCCCACCGCCAGCCCGCGCCGCGCCCGGAACCAGGTGCTGATCATCTTCATCGCCGGCGGGTAGACGCCGGCCAGGCACGCGCCGGTGAGGAAGCGCCAGAGCAGCGCCGGCGCCAGCCCGCTGGCCGTGAGCACCAGCGCGTTGGCCACCGCGCCACCCAGCGCGCTCAGCGCGAACAGCCGCCGCGCGGGGACGATGTCGGCCAGGTTGAGCAGCGCCGAGACGGCGGTGCCGGCCACGAAGCCGAGCTGCACGACGGTCGTCAGCCACGCCGCCTCGCTCGCCGTCAGCCCCCAGAGCGTGCGGTACTGCGCGCTCACCGCGCTGGCCGCGAACCAGAGCGACATGCCGAGCAGCTCGGCCGTGGCGAGCAGGGCGAGCGTGCGCCAGCGGGCGGGGTGGGTGTCGGTGTCGGCGAGTGGCGGCGCGGCGCCGGCGGCGATCACGGCGTCGGCGGAGGGAGTGGAGGAGCGCACGCCGGCAAGATACGGCGCCGGGCGGCCGGACGTGACCACCGTCGGCCGGCCGTCCCCCGCCCCGCCGCCGGGCCCCGCGTCAGAAGTTGGCGAACGCCTCGCGCGTCACCCGCGTCGTGTCGCCCACGTAGACGAAGCGCGCGTGCCGCAGGTACCTCACCGCGGCGCCCCGCACCTGGCCGGCCGAGACGTGGCGCAGCGCCTCCATCGCCTGTCCCGCCTGCCGGTAGTCCCCCAGGTAGAGCGCCGCGCGGGCGAGGGCCTCGGCCTGGCTGCTGCTCGTCATGTTGTCGGCGATGTACTGGGTGACGAACTGCTGCGTGAAGAAGCCCATCTGCCCGAGCAGCATCGGCTCGCGGCGGACGGAGTCCACCTGCGTGCGCACGACGCCCAGCGCGGTGCCCGGCGCGGTGGTGCTCATGTACAGGCCGGCCGCCGTCACGCCGCGGTCGTAGTACGGGGCGTAGGCCGCGTAGCTCAGGCCGCGCTCCTCGCGCACCGTCTGGTGCATGCGCCCGGAGAGCAGCGCGGTGGCGAGGCGGAAGGCCGGCTCGGTGGCGTCGGAGGCGGAGGGGCCCTGGAAGATGCCGAGCACGTACTTGGTGGAGGCCGGCCGGTGGACGAAGG
>DASTRO010000040.1:0-19824 GCA_035761165.1 Gemmatimonadaceae bacterium
CGCCGCCCCTCCCGTCGCGGACCCGCTCTCCTCCTCACCACGCTCCACTCGTCGCGCCGCGATCTCCCCAGCTCATCACTCGCCCCTCGCCGCTCGCCGCTCCCCTTGACATCCGATGTAACCCGCCTCACCCTGTTTACATCGACATCCGATGGGAGATCCATGCCGCGCGAGACGCTCGACCTCCTGCAGGGCACGCTCGACCTGCTCGTCCTCAAGACCCTCAGCTGGGGCCCGGCACACGGCTACGCCGTCGCGCGCTGGATCCAGCAGCTCACCGGCGACGTGCTGCAGGTGGGCGAGGGCTCGCTCTACCCGGCGCTCCATCGGCTGGAAGAGCGCGGCTGGATCGAGAGCGAGTGGCGCCGCTCGGAGCTCAACCGGCGCGCCAAGTTCTACCGGCTGACCACCGCCGGCCGCCGGCAGCTGCGCGCCGAGACGGCCGTCTGGGAGCGCTTCGTGGCGGCGGTCGGCAGCGTCCTGCGGGCCACCGCGCAGCCCGTCTGAGCCTCGCCGCCATGCGCCCGCCACCGCCTCTCGCGCGCCTCGCGGCGCGGTGCCGACCGTGACGCCGGCCGGTCACGACCCGGGCAATTCGGGCGGCGGCTGGTGGCGCGCCGCGCGCATCGCGCGCCGCGACCCCCGCGGCGACGTGGACGAGGAGCTGCGCTTCCACCTCGAGATGCGCGCCCGCGAGCTGATCGACGCCGGCCTCACCCCCGAGGCGGCATGGGCGGAGGCGGAGCGGCGCTTCGGCGCCATCCCGCCCATCAGGGACAGCTGCATCCGGATCGACCGCCGGCAACGGCGGCGCACCCTTCGCGCGGAGAGCCTCACCGCCATGCTCCACGACCTGCGCTACGCGCTGCGCACCCTGCGCGCGAACCCGGGCTTCACGACGGTCGCCGTCCTCACGCTCGCGCTGGGCATCGGCGCCGCGACGGCCATCTACAGCGCGGTGGACGGCGTGCTCCTGCGCCCCCTCCCTTTCCCCCACGCCGACCGCCTGGTGGTGCCGCAGAGCGTGCGGCTCGGCACCGACCAGCGGGGGATCGTCACCTACCGCGACTTCGAGCTCTGGCAGCAGGCCGGCGTCTTCGACGGCGTCGCGGTCTACCAGCTGCCGGAGATGGACCTCACCGGCGCCGGCGACCCGGTGCACACGACGGCGGCGTTCGTCACGCCGGACTTCTTTCGCGTGCTCGGCGTGCGCCCGCTGCTCGGCCGCCTGCCGCAGCCCGACGAGTTCCGCCCCGGCGCGGACCGGCCGCTGGTGCTCTCCTACGGGCTCTGGCAGCGGCAGTTCGGCGGGCGGCCGGACGTGGTGGGAAGCACCGTTCGCCTGAGCGGCACACCGGTCACCGTCGTCGGCGTGCTGCCGCGGGGGCTCGGCTGGCCGCGCGAGGCGGACATCTGGTATCCGCTGCGCTACGTGTCGGCGCCCGACGACAACTTCCACGAGCCGGACAACTTCATGTTCCACGCGGTGGCCCGGCTGCGCGCCGACCGCACGATGGCGCAGACGCGCGGCCAGATGGCGACGCTCGCCGCCGACGTGGCGCGCGCCTTCCCCGCCAAGCGCGAGGGAGCCGGCATGACCGCCGTGCCGATGCGCGACTGGTTGGTGGGCCCCACGCTCACGCGCGCGCTCTGGGTGCTGCTCGGCGCCGTGGGCTTCGTCCTCCTCATCGCCTGCGTGAACGTCGCCAACCTGCTGCTCGCGCGCGGCGCGGCGCGCGGCCGCGAGCTGGCGCTCCGCACGGCGCTCGGCGCGGGCCGCGGTCGGCTCGTGCGACAACTGCTGGTGGAGAGCGCACTGCTCGCCGCGGGCGGCGGGGTGTTGGGCGTGGCGCTCGCGGCCGCGCTCACGCGCGGGCTGGTGGCGCTCGCCCCCGCCGGCCTGCCGCGACTGGACGAGGTGGCGCTCGACGGCTCCGTGCTCGCCGTGGCCACGGGCGTGACGCTCCTCTCGGCGCTGCTCTTCGGCCTCGTGCCGGCGCTGCACGCGTCGGCGTCGTCGCCCGCCGCGGCGCTGGCCGAGGACGGCGGTGCGCGCACCGCGGGCGGCGTGCGGACCCAGCGCACGGGCGGCGTGCTCGTCGTCGCCGAGGTGGCGCTCGCCCTCGTGCTCCTCACCGGCGCCGGGCTGCTCGGGCGCAGCGTGCTGCAGCTGAGCCGCGTGGACCCGGGGCTCGACGCGGCACACGTGCTCACCTTCCAGGCGGCGCTGCCGGGGCAGACGTACGACTCGACGGCGAAGGCGCTGCGCTTCTGGGACGCGCTGCAGCGCCGGCTCGAGGCGCTGCCGGGCGTGGAGGCGGCGAGCATGAGCTCCGCGCTGCCCGTGGGGGGCGGCGGCTTCCACCTGGGGCGCACGCTCATCCGCACCGGCGCGCCGCGCCCGCCCGCCGGCAGCGAGGTGGGCGCGATGTGGGTGTGGGCCTCGCCGAACCACTTCCGCACGCTCGGCCAGCCGCTGCTCGCCGGCCGCGACTTCGACCCGCGCGACGACGCCGACGCGCCGTCGGTGATGATCGTCAGCCGCACCTTCGCGCGCACCATGTTCCCCGACCGCTCACCGGCCGAGGTCGTGGGCCAGAGCGTGACGTCGTGGCGCGACGAGGACAAGCCGCGCGAGATCATCGGCGTGGTGGGCGACGTGCGCTACAACGGCGTCGCCGACACCGCCCGGACGGTCGTCTACGTCCCGCTGCGGCAGGACTACGGCGGCGGCAGCGCCGCCGTCTCGGTGCGGGCCACCGGCGACCCGGCCATCCTCACCGCCGCCGTGCGGCGCGAGCTCGCGGCGCTCGATCCCTCCATCGCGATGGCGCGCGTGGAGACGCTGGACGCCACGCTCGCCGGCACGATGGCGCCGCAGCGCTTCAACGCGCTGCTGTTGGGCGGCTTCGCCGTGCTGGCCGTGCTGCTCGCCGCGGTGGGGCTCTACGGGCTGCTGTCGTACGGAGTGACGCAGCGCGCCCGCGAGCTGAGCGTGCGCGTGGCGCTCGGCGCGACGCGGGGGGAGGTGATCCGGCTGGTGCTCGGGCGCTCGCTGCGGCTGCTCGTCATCGGCACGGCGCTGGGACTCGCCGGCTCGCTGGCGCTCACGCGCGTGCTGGCGTCGTTGCTCTTCGGCGTGCAGCCCACCGATCCGCTCACCTTCGGCGCGGTCACGCTGCTGCTGCTCGCCGTCGCCCTGCTGGCCAGCTACCTCCCGGCGCGCCGTGCCGCGCGCGCCGACCCGGCGCGGGCGCTGCGCGCCACCTGACGTCCGGCGCTGCTCAGTGCCGGCGAGCAGCGCCGGACGTCATCGGCCGGACGTCATCGGCCGGACGTCACCGTGCGTCAGCGCCCGCCGACGCCGGTGACGAAGCCGTTGACCCCCTTCGCCATCAGCCGCCGCGCCAGCTCGGCCGCCTCGGCGCGCGTGGCGAAGTAGCCGACGCGCACGCGCTGCCACTTCGCGTCGGTGTCGACGCGCGCATCCCAGCCCTCCTTGCGGAGCTTCTCGGCGAGGGCGCGCGCCGGCTCCGTACGGTCGAAGGCCGCGACCTGCACCGAGAAGCCGGGGGCGCGCGGCGTCGCGGGCGCGGGCTCGGCGGACACCGCCTCCGCGGCGGACGTCGCGGCGTCCACGGCGGCGGGGAGCTCGGGCGGCACGTCGGCGTCGCGCGGCGTCATGCTCGGACGCGCCGGGCGCGCCCCGCGGCTCCCCCGGCCGGCCCGGCCCGCCCGGCCGCCGTCGCGCGCCGCGTCACGACCGGCGGCCCGGGGCGTGGACGGTGCGGCGGCGGTGTCGCTGGCCGCCGGGGCGGTGGACGGGACGCTGTCGGCCGCCACGGCTACGGCGGTGTCGCCGGTGGCGCCGTCGCTCAGCGCCGAGTCGCGCGGCGTCACGCGGGCGAGGGCGCCGCTGGCGGCCAGCGAGGCGCAGCGGCGGCCCAGGTAGTCGAGCTGGTTGCGGAGCTCCACGTCCTGCGGGTTCGCGGCGAGCTGCCCCTGCTCCACGGCGGCGCAGCCCTGGGCGTACTGCCGCCCGTCCAGGTAGATGCGCGCGATCATCAGCTCGGTGCGGGCGCGCTGCGGGCTGTCGGGAAACTCGCGCGTGGCGCGCTCGAAGCGGCGCAGCGCCAGCCCGCGGTTGCCGCGCGTCAGCTCGAGCTGGCCGAGCCGCACGAGCGCCTCCTCGGTGCGCGGGGAGAGCGGGTACTCGATGGAGAGCCGCAGGTAGCCGCGCTCCGCGTCGGCCGCCGTCTCGGCGAGCGCGGCGTGCCAGTAGAGCGCCTCCGCGTAGTCCGGCGAGCCGGGCCGCGCCGCCCGGAGCAGCGAGTCGATGATCGCCCGACCGTCGGCGCCGTTGCCTCCCACGACGAGGCGCTGCGCGAGCTCGTAGACGGAGTCCGGCACGGTGCGGCCGACGACGGTGCCGTCCACCTGCGCGGCGGCGGTGGCCGGGAGGAGGGCGAGGGCGAGCGCGAGCGCGGAGAGGAGGTGACGCATGGTGCTGCGAGCTGAGCGTGGAGAGGGCGACGACCGGCGGCGTCGCGCGGGCGGCGCGGGCGGGGACACGGCGCGTCGCGAGGCGGCGGGAGCGAGCGGGGAGACGTGCAAGATAATGAGACGGGCGGCGGCGGACGGGTGGCGCGGTGGCGGCCGGTCCGGGGCATCGTGTGGTTCGGGGGGGCCCCCGCGCCCCGGTTCGAGTACCCGCCCCACCGCGCGGTGATCCCCTACCCCGACGCCCCCCGCCGCCACCTCGTCACCCGATTGACAGCCGGTGCCCTCGCGCGCCACACTGCGCGCCAGCGCGCACTGGGGCGCCTCCTGTCCGCGGCAAGGGAGCCCGGCTCCCACCCTCCGAGACTGCAGGACGATCCGGAACCTTCTTCCGGCCCGTCATTCAGCGGACGTCGGGCAGCTACGGGAGGAAGGTCTCCATGTCCAGGAAGCTCACGCCCCCGAGCACCCCCGAGAGCCTGCGGCGCTTCCTCGACGCCGCCTGCCCCGACCACCACGTCCGCGGCGGCCCGGCGTACGTCGTCGCGCGCGGCACCGCCGAGCGGCTGCTGCGCCGCCACCCCGAGCTCGCCCGCGACGGGCTCGTCCCGGCCGTCGTCACCGGCGACCTGACCGCGGTGCAGCGCCTGCTCGCCGAGCGCCCCGAGGCGGCCGACGAGCGCCAGGGGCCCAAGGGGTGGACGCCGCTGCTCTACCTCTGCTTCACGCGCCTCGCGCTCCCCGCGGTCGCCGAGCACGCAGTGGCCATCGCCCGCCTGCTGCTCGACCACGGCGCCGATCCCAACGCGTACTTCATGGCCGGCGACAGCCGCTACACGCCGCTCGTCGGCGTGGTGGGCGAGGGGGAGGAGGAACGGCCGCCGCACCCGCGCCGCGACGACCTGGCGCGGCTGCTGCTCGAGCGCGGCGCCGAGCCGTACGACCTTCAGGTGGTGTACGACATCCACTTCCGCGGCCGCGTGCTCTGGTTCCTGCGGCTCATGCACGAGCACGCGCTGCGCCTCGGCCGCGCCGCCGACTGGGCCGATCCCGAGTGGCACATGCTCGACATGGGTCCCTACGGCTCCGGCGCGCGCTGGCACCTGCAGATCGCGCTCGACCACGACGACCTCGCGCTGGCCGACTGGGTGCTGGCGCACGGCGCGAGCCCGAACGCGGCGCCGGCGCGCGACCCGCGGCTGCCGCAGCGCTCGCTGCACGAGGAAGCGGTGCGGCGCGGGCAGACCGCGCTGGCCGAGCTGCTCGTGCGACACGGCGCGACACCGTCGGGCGCGGTGGCGGACGACGAGTCGGCGTTCGTCGCCGCCTGCCTGCACCTGGACCGCGACGAGGCGGCGCGCCTCGCCCGCGCGCACCCGGAGTACCTGCGGCGCATCACGGCCGTGGTCGCGGCGGCGCGGCAGGACCGCGCGGAGGTGATGCAGCTCCTGCTCGACCTCGGGATGTCCACCGAGGTGGAGGACGGCGAGCGGCGGCGCCCGCTGCACATCGCCGCCATGCGCGATGCGCCGCGCATGGCGGCGCTGCTCATCGCGCGCGGCGCCGGGATCGACCCGGTGGAGGCGACCTGGCACAACACGCCGCTCGACTTCGCGGTGTATCACCAGCTCCCCCGCATCATCGAGCTGCTGGCGCCGCACAGCCGCGACGTCTGGAACCTGGCGTTCACGGGCCACGTCGCGCGCCTGCGCGAGGTGCTGGCCGCCGCTCCCGAGCTGGCGCGGGTGGCGAACGCCAACGACGCCACGCCGCTCTACTGGCTCCCGGATGACGAGGCGCGTGCGGCGGAGGTGGTCGCGCTCTTCCTGGCGCACGGGGCCGACCCGGCGACACGCCGCAAGGACGGCGCGACGGCGGCCGACGTGGCGAGCCGGCGCGGGCTCGACGCCGCCGCCGCGCTGCTGCGCACCGCCATGGCCGGCGCGTGACGCGGGCCGGCGGCGAGGCGCGTCAGCGCCCCGCCGCCACCCGCGCCTCCGGCTGCTCCGCCTGCTCCACGCGCGCGCACAGCGCGAGCACGAGCGTCGTCAGCACCTGCTCCTCGCTCGAGACGCGCGACTCCTTGAGCGCGACGTCGGCGGCGAGCAGCGCGTCGAGCGCGCGGTCCAGCGCCGGCGCCGTCCAGTGGGGCAGCATGCGCTCCCACGCCCGCGCCGCCTCCCCCCACGCGCGCCCGGCGAAGCCGCCCCCCTCCTTGAGGAGCGCGAAGAACTCGCCCCCCAGCCGCGACGCCGGCAAGCCCTCGGCGCGCGCCGCCTGCGCCCACGCCAGCGCCAGCGTCTGCATCGAGAGCGCCATGACGATCGAGACGCCGGTCGTCTTGGGCTGCGACAGCACGTGCGGCAGCAGGTCGAGCGCGCGCCGCGCGTCGCGCGCCCCGACGGCATCCAGGAAGTCGCCCAGCGTCTCGCCGCGCCGCACGCCGACGATCTCGCTCACCGCCCGCTCGTCGATCTCGGCGCCGTTCGTGTAGCTGAGCAGCTTGTCCAGCTCCGCGGCCAGCTGCGGCAGGTCGGCGCCGACGGCGTCGAAGAGCAGCTCGGCGGCCTCGGGCCTGATGGAGCCGCCGAGCTCCGTCTCCAGGTGGTGCGCGATCCACTTCGGCACCTCGGCGCCGGTGAGCTGGCGGAACTCCACCGCCTGCACCGCGCGGTGCTCGAGCAGCCCCTTGTCGGTCTTCCCCCCGGCCGCGGCGACGAGCACGATGACGCCGTCCGGCGCCGGACGGTCGAGATAGCGGTCCAGCTCCTTGCGCGCGTCCTTGCGCAGCGCGCCGACGTCGCGCACCACCACCACGCGCCGCTCGGCCATCATCGGCGGCGTGCCGAGCAGCGCGCCGAGCGTCTCGGCGTCCAGGTCGGCGCCGCGGCGCACCTCGAGGTTGAAGTCGCGCGTTGCCGGCTCCACCGCCGCCTCCACCACCTGGCGCATGGCGGCGTCCTTCAGGAAGTCGTCGTCGCCGTGCAGCAGGTAGACCGGCGCGAAGGCGCGGTCGTGCAGCGCCTTGCGGAAGGCGCGCGGGGAGAGGGCGGGCATGGCGGGGAAGATAAGCGGGGCGGGGCCGGTGGCGGGTGCCACGCCGGCCTTGCGCGTCCGTCGGCCGCCGCGCATCGTGCCGGCCGCCGGGCCGCAGGTGGACCGGAGCGGGCCCGTGCCGGCCGGAGTGAGACGTCCGGCGGCCTCGCGACGTCATCTGCAGGGGTCCTGACTCTTCATCACCCACGAGGTATCGATGTCCCGCTCCGTACCGCTCCGCCGTCGCTCGCCCATCGCCGCCCTGGCGCTCGGCCTGGCGCTCCTGCTCGCCGCGGGCGCCGCCCGCCCGCTGATCGCCCAGGATGCCGATGTGGCCGCGATCGCTGCCTACCGCCTCACCGAGGCCAAGCTGGACCAGTTCACGCGCTCCACGCGCGCCCTCATGGAGCTGGCCAAGGACCCGGCGGTGCGCGCCCGGGCGGCGGCGATGGAGGCCCAGGACGACGGCAGCGATTCGAAGTCGATCGCCGACGTCGTCGCGCAGCTGGAGAGCATCCCGGGCTACAAGAAGGCGGTCGCCAGCTCCGGCATGACGACGCGCGAGTACATCGTCTTCCAGTTCGCCTTCATGCAGGCCGCCATGGCCCAGGCGATGATGGAGCAGTACGGCGCCCAGGCCCAGCTCCCCGCCGAGATCTCGAAGGAGAACGTGGAGTTCGTCCGCACCCACAAGGCGCAGCTCGAGCAGCTCACGGCGGAGATGAAGAAGCTCCAGGAGTCCGTGGAGGCCGACGGCGCCGCTGCGGAGCCGCCGCCGCAGCGCTGAGGCGCGGGGAAGGCCGTCGCCCTGGACGGGAAGAGGCCCCCGGCGGATCCGCCGGGGGCCTCTTCCCGTCCAGGGTGGGCCCGCACATCTTCTCCGGCACGGCGCCGGCAGTCATGGTCGTCGCGCCCGGTGCGTCGCCGGCCCGTGGGACGACCGGATCCGTCCAGAACGATGTCACAGGGGGCTGCGAAGTGCTCGTCAGTGTCCTCTCGTCCCTCTTCTACCAGCCTTCCCGCCGGCCCGCGCCGGCGCTGGCCGACCGACCCGGGAGCAGCATGGACGTCGAGAACCGGCGCGGCTATTACCGCATCCACTTCCCGGCCGAGGCCCGCCCGCGGCTGCTGCTCGACTCGCCCGGCTCGGTGCATCCCGTGGGCGAGGTGATCGAATGCTCGGAGCGCGGGCTGCGCTTCGCCGTGCCCACGCGCTGGCTGCTGCCGGTGGGGACCTCCGTCTCCGGGCGCGTGCTCTTCCTGCGCGGCGCCGAGGCGCACGTGGCCGGCACGGTGATCCGGATGCAGCAGGACGAGGTGGCGCTCATGCTCGGCCGCGAGGGGATCCCGCTCTCGGTGATCCTGGACGAGCAGCGCTACCTGCGCTCGCGCTACGCCAGCGCGGAGTAGGGGCGAGCCGGCCGGGCCGGCCGGGCCGGCCGGGCCGGCGCGGACGGGAGCGGCGAGCGGCAGGGAGAGCAGGAAGGAGGTGGTGAGTGGCCGGACACGGCCCCGTTCGCCCCACCGGCCGCCCCCCGCTCGCCACCTCGCCTTCGCGCTCGTCTCCCACCGGCCCGCGCCCGCCCTATCTTGCAGGGGATCCGCCGCCGGTCGCGGCGGGTGACTCTCCCGCGGGGATCCCGATGGCCGTCTTCCAACAGTCACGCACGCTCGCCACGTGCGACGAGTGCCGCGTGCACTTCGACCCGGTCCGCGGCGGCGTCTGCCCGCAGTGCCGCCGGCTGCTCTGCGGCACGCACTACTACGGCTCGCCGCTCCGCCGCCTGCAGGGGCTGGTGGGCGGCCGGCCGCGCTGCGTCGCCTGCCGCGAGGGGCGCGAGCCCGTCCGCCGCGAGCCCCCGCGCCGCTGAGTAGCTCTCGCTGAGCGGCTCCCCGCCGGGCGGCTCGCGGCGCCCGCCGCGGCCACCGCCCCGCCCGCCGATTCGCGACCGCCCTGCAGGCACACCGACCGGCCGCCCGGTGTAGAGCAGGTGGTGTCTCCGTGACACCGGTCGCGCGCCCACCGTTCCGCCCCCGCATGCCCTCGTCCGCCCGCACCGACATCCTCGCCGCCCTGCGCGCCGCGCTCTCCGGGCACTTCGTCGTCGAGCGCATGCTCGGCGCCGGGGCCATGGGGACCGTCGTGCTGGCGCGCGACCTGACGCTCGAGCGGCCGGTGGCCATCAAGGTCATCAATCCCGAGCTGGCGGCCAACCGCACCTTCCGGCAGCGCTTCCTGCAGGAGGCGCGCACGGTGGCGCGGCTGCGCCACCACAACCTCGTCACCGTCTACTCGGCGGGCGAGGCGGACGGGCTGCTCTACACGGTGATGGAGTTCGTGCCGGGGGAGAGCCTGCGCGAGCGGCTGGAGCGCGAGGGTCGCCTGCCGCCGGCGGAGGCGGGGCGCATCCTGCACGAGCTGGCGGACGGGCTGGCCGCGGCCCACGCGCAGGGCGTCATCCATCGCGACATCAAGCCGGAGAACGTCCTCCTGGACGCCGAGACGGGGCGCGCGCTGCTCGTGGACTTCGGCGTGGCGCAGGCGCTGGCCGCCGGCGACGACCGCGTGACGGCGGTGGGGATGGTGATGGGCTCGCCGCGCTACATGAGCCCCGAGCAGGCCAGTGGCGAGACGGCGCTGGACGGGCGCAGCGACCTCTACACCCTGGGCCTCGTGGGCTACGAGATGCTCGCCGGTCGGCCGCCGTTCACCGGCCCGGGCGTGCAGACGGTGCTCGCCCAGCACATCACCGCCTCGCCACCGCCGCTGGCCGAGCTGGCGGAGGACGCGCCGCCGGCGCTGGCCGCGGTGATCGAGCGCGCGCTGGCCAAGGACCCGGCGGCGCGCTGGCCGGACGCGCGCGCCATGGCCCGTGCCCTGGCCATCGCGCTGGGCGAGCCGACGAGCAGCGGCGAGACGCAGCCGGCCGGCACGAGCGCGACCGCGGCGGCGCGTGGGCGGTGGCGGCGGCCCGCCCTGCTGGCGGCGGCCGCGCTCGTGCTGGCGGCGCCCTTCGCCTGGCGCGCCGCGCACCGCGACGGGCCGCCGCGCGGCGTGGACCCGCTGCGCTCCTTCTTCGTCGCCCCGTTCGACGTGCTGAGCCCCGACCCGTCGCTGGCCTGGCTGCGCGAGGGGAGCGTGAGCATGCTCGCCCTTGACCTGGCGCAGTGGACCGACCTGACGGTGGTGGACTACGAACGCACGCTCGACCTGCTGCGCGACGCGCAGCTCGACACGGCCTCGCAGATCCGGCTCAGCGAGGCGCTGCAGCTGGCGCGCGCGAGCGGGGTGTGGTCGGCGGTGATGGGCCGCATCACCCGCGCCGGGGACTCGCTGCTCACCGAGGCGAGCGTCTACGACGTGGCCACCGGCGAGCTGGTTCGCACCGCGCACGCCAGCGTGGCGGCCGACGGCGACCCGCGCCTCATGTTCGACGCGCTCGCCCGGCAACTGCTGGAGATCGCCGGCGCACCGCCCATCACGCCCGAGCTGGCGCGCACCACGACGACGTCGATCACCGCCTTCCGCGCCTACCTGGAGGGGCTGCGCGCGCTGAACTCCTGGCAGCTGGACCGCGCCGACTCCCTCTTCGCCGCCGCCGTGGCGGCCGACAGCACCTTCGCGCTCGCCCATTACAAGCGCGCGCTGGCGCACGGCTGGAGCCACGTGCCCGACTCCACCGACGTCGCCATGGTGGAGGGGGCGCGGCGCCACGCCGGCCGCCTGCCGCAGCGCGAGCGCGACCTGGTGGAGGGCTACCTGGCGCTGGTGCGCGGCCTCGCCGCCGCGGGCACGTTCGACGTCGCGCGCGCCAACGGGTACCTGACCTCGGCCGAGGAGCGCTACGGCGCGCTCGTGGCGCGCGACTCGACGGACGCCGAGTCGTGGTACGGCCTGGGCGACGTGCACTTCCACCACGCGCAGCTCGACTCCGCGGTGTCGCGCCACTGGACGCAGGCGCTGCGCGCCTTCGACCGCACGCTGGCGCTCGACTCCACCTTCCACCTGGCGTACGCGCACAAGCTGATCATCTACCAGGCGGCCGGCACGGAGGGGTACCCGTTCGCGGTGGTGGGCGACTCGGTGCTCTTCCTCCCGACGGACAGCGCGCGCCGGGCGTTCGGGGCGACGCGCCTCGCCGCGGCGCGCACGGCCGCGCGGCGGGCCGCGGTGGAGCAGGCCCGCCACTGGGTGGCACAGGACCCGGACGCCCCGCAGGCGCGCACCGCGCTGGCCGACGCCTACGTCGCCGCCGGCGACTTCGCGCAGGCGGTGCAGACGCTGCGGCAGGCGATCGACCGGCCGGGCACGGGCACGACGGACATGCGCTTCCGAGTGGCCGCGCTGGAGATGGCGGCCGGCGCGAAGGCGCCGCTGGCGACGTTGCGTGCGACGCTGGCTACCTACGGCACCGACTCGGCGCTGGCCGCCGCGGACGAGCTGGAGCGCGGGATGGCGCTCCAGTCGGCCGCGAACGTGGCCGCCTTCGCCGGCGCGCGGACGGAGCTGGAGCGCGTGCTGGCGCTGCGCGAGCGCGTGGATCCGCTGCTGCACGGCAGCGCGATGCGCACCGCGCCGCTCACGGACGCCTGGCGCGCCACGCTGCTGCTGGCGATGGGGGCGGACGACACCGCCACCCGGCGCGACGCGGACCGGGCGATCGCCGCGCTGGAGCAGGTGAAGGGCGAGGTCGGCACGCAGCTGCGCTCCCAGATGGTGACGCTGCCGTTCACCGCCTACCTGCAGCGGCGCGATCCCCGTGACCTGGCCACGGTGCAGCGGTGGCTCGGACGCGAGCCACCGCTCGAGCTGCGCACCCTCTCGGCGCTGGCCGCCGGCGACACCGCCCGTGCCGACAGCCTGGCCGCCATGCTGCCCCCGCTGGACACCACCGCCACGATGGGGATCGGGTCGACGCTGCGCCAGTTCGCGCGCGCCGAGGTCCACATCGCGCGCGGCGATGCGCGCGCGGCGCTGCGCATCTACGAGCGGCTGGAGCCGCGCCAGTTCGCGGCCGGGCTCGCGCTGCCGGACCCGCGCTGGCCCCTCTACGCCCGCAGCTTCCTGGTGCGCGGGCAGCTCCACGAGCAGCTGGGCGAGCGCGACGCCGCCGCCGCGGCGTACGAGCGGTTCCTGGAGCTGTGGAAGGACGCCGACCCGTCGCTCGACGCCCAGCGGCAGGCGGCGCGGGACGGGCTGCGGCGGGTGCGCGGGACGGGCGGGGGGCGGCGCGGGTAGGAGACTGGGAGCAGCAAGTAGCAAGCAGCAAGCAGCAAGTAGCAAGCAGGGAGCAGGGAGCAGGGGGGCGTCGTAAGGCGGGCGGCGCGACGATTTGCGGTCCGGGCGGTCGTGTTCCACATTGAGCGCTCTCCTCCCTCGCCCGCCTCCGTGCCAGAGATCCGCCCCCAGCTGCGCGCCGCTCTCGGCGAGACGTACGCGATCGAGCGCGAGCTCGGCGCGGGCGGCATGGCCACCGTCTACCTCGCGCACGACCTGAAGCACGACCGCGCGGTGGCCCTCAAGGTGCTGCACCCGCACCTCGCCGCGGCGCTCGGCGCCGAGCGCTTCCAGCGCGAGATCCGGCTCGCCGCGCGGCTCCAGCATCCGCACGTCCTCACGGTGCTCGACTCCGGCGAGGCGGCCGGGCAGCTCTGGTTCACCATGCCCTACGTGGAAGGCGAGTCGCTCCGCGACCGACTGAACCGCGAGCGGCAGCTGCCGGTGGAGGACGCGCTGCGCATCGCGTGCGAGGCGGCGCAGGGGCTGGAGTACGCGCACCGGCACGGCGTCATCCATCGCGACGTGAAGCCGGAGAACCTGCTCCTCACCGAGGACGGCAACACGCTCGTCGCCGACTTCGGCATCGCGCGCGCCATCACCCCCGGCGCGGCGCCGACGCTCACCCAGACGGGGATCAGCGTCGGCACGCCGGCCTACATGAGCCCGGAGCAGGCGGCCGGGGAGCGCGACCTCACGCCGCGCACCGACGTCTACTCGCTCGGCGCCGTGCTCTACGAGATGCTCGCCGGCGAGCCCCCCTTCACCGGCCCCAGCGCGCAGGCGGTGATCGCCAGGCGCTTCAGCGGCGAGGTGCCGTCCGTGCGGCGGGCGCGCCCAGCCGTGCCGGAGCCCATCGAGCACGCGGTGACGCGCGCGCTCGCGGTGCTGCCGGCCGACCGCTGGCTGAGCGCTGCGGAGTTCGCCCGGGCGTTGGGGGCGGGCGCGACGACGGTCACCCGCGTGGTGCCACACGCGCCGGCGGCGAGCACTGGCGCGCTCGCGCCGCTGCGCCGCCGGCCGCTCGTCGCGACGCTGCTCCTCGGCGTCGCGCTCGGCCTCGGCGCGCTCTTCGCCTGGCGCTACGGCACAGCGTCCGATGCGGGCGCGGGCCCGCCGCGCCTCGCCGTGCTCCCCTTCGAGAACCTGGGCGACTCGGCCGACGCCTACTTCGCCGACGGCATCACCGACGCGGTGCGCGGCAAGCTCACCGCGCTGCCGGACGTCGCCGTCATCGCGCGCACCAGCTCCGAGGAGTACGCGCACACCACCAAGCCGCCGGACGAGATCGCGCGCGAGCTGGGCGTGCGCTACCTGCTCACCGGCACGGTGCGCTGGGCGCGCAACGGCGATGGGCCGAGCCGGGTGCAGGTGAGCCCGGAGCTGGTGGAGGTGGACGGCGAGGGCGCGCCGCGCAGCACCTGGCAGCGCTCGTTCGACGCCCCGCTCACCGACGTCTTCCAGGTGCAGAGCGAGATCGCCGGCCAGGTGGCGAGCGCGCTCGACGTCGCCCTCAGCCCCACCGACCAGCACGAGCTCGCCGAGCGCCCCACGCGGGACCTCGATGCCTACGACGCCTACCTCAAGGGCGAGGCGATCACGGCCGTGGACGTGCCCAGCCTGCGCCGTGCGGCCGCGTTCTATGAGCAGGCGGTGGCGCGGGACAGCACCTTCGGCATCGCGTGGGCCCGGCTGGCGTACGCTCGGGCGAGCCTGTACTACAGGAGTCTGGCGAAGCAGCCGGCCGCCCCGATCGAGCGCGCGCTCGATCGCGCACGGGCCCTCGCCCCGGACGCGGTGGAGACCTACCGCGCTCGCGCCATGTACCAACTGAACGTCTTGGGCGACAGGCGGGCCGCCAGGGCGGCGGCGGAGGAAGGGCTCGCGCGCTACCCGTCCAACCCGGACCTGCTGCGGGGGGTCGCGAACACGGAGATCGTCCTCGGCGACGTCGAGAGCGGCGTGGCCCGGCTGCGGCGCGCGCTGGCGCTCGATCCGCGCTCGGCCCCCACCCTGCGGTCGCTCGGCAACAATCTCCTGCTCCTGCACCGCCCCGCCGAGGCGCGCGACGCGTTCCGGCCCCTGCTGGCGATCCTCGCCGCGGACGCGATACCGACGCGGCAGGCACTGGTGATGTGCTCCCTGGAGGAGGGCGACCTGGCCGGTGCCCGCCGCGTGCTCGCCGAGGCGCCGCCCGACGTGGACCGGGCGCGGCTCCTCGCCTACAACGCGATGTACCAGGATCTCTACTGGGTGCTCGACCGGGCGCAGCAGGACACCGTGCTCGCCCTGCCCCCGGCGGTCTTCGCGATCGACGGAGACCAGGCGGCCCGGGCGCTCGCGTACGCGCAGATCCTGCACCAGCGCGGCGACACGGCCGCCGCGCGCCGCTGGGCCGACTCGGCGCGCGTCAGCTACGAGGCGCTCGCGCAGGAATCACCCGAGAACGTCCAGCTCCCGAGCCTGATCGGCCTCGCGCTGGCGTACGAGGGCCGCTACGCGGACGCCGTGCGCGCGGCGCAGCGCGGCGTCGCCCTCGCCCGGGCCGACAGCCTGGCCCAGTACGACCTCCTGCTCTACAACCAGCACCTCCTGGCCCGTATCCACATCCTCGCGGGCGACCACGAGGCGGCGCTGGACGTCCTGGAGCCGTTGCTGGAGCAGCGGTACTACCTCACCCCCGGCTGGCTGCGGATCGACCCCGCCTTCGCGCCGCTGCGCGGCGATCCGCGCTTCGAGCGGCTCGTCAAGTAGGGGGAGCAGGAAAGCAGGAGCGTCCCGAGGTCGTTCCTGTTTCCTGTTTCCTGTTTCCTGTTTCCGGTTTCCTGCTCCCCTCACGGCAGCAGCACCACGTAGTCCCCGAGGTTGCCCGACGCGCCCGCGTCGGCGGCGGCCGCGCCTCCCGGCACCGTCGCCACGACGATCGTGCGCGCCGCCGGCCGTCGCCGCAGCAGCCGCGCGGCGGTGCCCAGCCGCTCGTCGCTGTGGAAGGCGCCGTTGACGTGCACCACGGTGGCGCCGGCGCGCAGCGCGCGGGCCACCGACTCGGCCATCGTCTCGTCCTTCACGCACTGCGCCTCGTAGAAGCGCTGCAGCACCGCCGCGTCGGCGGCCGCGTGCGCGGAGTCCGGCGGGCCGGCGGGCGCCGCGGCGTCGGCATGGCCGGGCATGCCGCGCATCGTGGCCACGAACTTCGCGCGATACGGGTCGTCCGGGCAGCGCAGCTCGGCGGCCGCGTGCGCGCGCCGCGCCGGTGGGAGCGTGTCGAGCGCCGCCAGCCCGCCGCGTGCGACCAGCGCGGCGATCGGGCGCGGGACGTTGCTGGCGAGCACCGGCCAGCCCTGCGCGCGCGCGAACTCGACGAGCGGGCGGTAGTCGGTGGCGTAGTTCGGCCACGGCCGCGCGCCGGCCAGGAACTCCGCCTCGCTGGCGCGCCCCGCGAGGTAGGCGTCGAGCAGCGGCTGCACGTCGCGCTCGAACATCTCCAGCGCCAGCACCACCGGCCGCCCGCGCGCCGCCAGCGCCTCGAGCACGGCCAGCTCCAGGCGGTGCGTGGCCGCGTCGTCGTGCCGCTCGCCGACGAAGACGACGTCGGCGCGGGCGAGCGAGTCGAACATCGTCGCCAGCGCCACGGTGGCGTCGCGCCGCGCATCGTACACGCGCGCGCCGGCCAGCGCCGTGGCGGCGTCATGGTCGGCGGTGGCCGGCGCCGGCGACGGGCCGACGTCCGCGCGCCGCCCCGTGGCACAGGCGGTGGCGGCGAGGAAGCAGATCGGAAGGACGAACCGGAGCGACGGTCGGGGCACGATGAGCCGGCGGGCGGACGGGTGAGCGGACGATGCGACGAGCGGACGATGCGACGAGCGGCGCCCGCCAGGGCGGGCATGGCAGTTGCGCGCCACCCGTCGCGCGGCACGGGACGAACGGAACGCGAACGATGCCACCGTGCCCGCCGCCGCGCCACGCCCTCGGGCCCGTGGCCCCTGATCCCTGGCCCCTCACATCTCCCGCCTCGCCCCGACCTTGCCCTCCTCGCTCACCGCCATCCAGTTCGCCCGGGCCGTCGAATGGCTGGTGCGGGCCATCGAGATCGGCGGGATCGCCATCATCGTCGTCGGCGCGCTCGTCGCCACCGGGCTGTTCGCGCTGCACCTCGCACGCGGGCACGCCTTCGACGGCGCCTACCACGATTACCGGCTCAACCTCGGCCGCGCGATCCTGCTCGGCCTCGAGTTCCTGGTGGCCGCCGACATCATCGGCACGGTGGCGGTGGACCCGACGTTCACGAGTCTCGGGGTGCTGGCGCTGATCGTCGTCATCCGCACCTTCCTCAGCTTCTCGCTGGAGGTGGAGATCAACGGCCGCTGGCCGTGGGCCGCGGGTGCGCGCGAGGCGAGCGCGGTGGATCGCGCGAGCGGCGAGCCGCCACGCGGGCCGCGGCCGGTGGGCTGACCGCGTCTGGCGCGCGGCGCACCCCCTCGGGTAGACTGTCTCCGCCCCGGCGCTGCTCCCGGCGCTGCTCCTGCCCCGCCCCCGCCCCGCGCTCCATGCCGAAGCTCCTCGCCCCCGCGCGCCGGCTCGTGCCGGCGCTCCTCGTCGGCATCGCCCCCGCCCTGCCGGTCGGCGCGCGCGCCCAGAGCGTGCTGCCGACGATGCCCGGCTACGATCGCTACCACAGCATCGCGCCGCAGATCGACGATGCCATCGTCTCGGGCGCGCTGCGCGTCACCTGGGCCGACGACGGCCGCTCCTTCGCCTACCAGCGCGGCGGGCAGTGGTACCGCTACGACGTCGCGGCGCGCGCGGCGGCGGAGATCCCCGGCCCGCCGCCGGGGAGCCGCCCCGGGCGAGGGCGCGGCCCGCGGCCGGAGCGCGGGCGCCAGTTCGACTCGGCGCTCTCCGGCGACAGCACGCTGCGCGCCTTCTACCGCGACCGCAACGTCTGGCTGAGCAGCGCGGACGGCAGCGGCGAGCGGGCCCTCACCACCGGCGGCAGCGTCGAGCGGCGCGTCAAGTACGGCACGGCGAGCTGGGTCTACGGCGAGGAGCTGGGACAGACGACCGCCATGTGGTGGTCGCCCGAGGGGCGCAAGCTCGCCTACTACCGCTTCGACGAGAGCGGCGTGCCCGACTACTACCTGCAGCTCGACCAGACCAAGCTGCAGAGCACGATGGACGTCGAGGCCTACCCCAAGGCCGGCGTCCCGAACCCCGTCGTCGACCTCTTCGTGCACGACGTGGCCAGCGGGCAGACGACGCGGCTCGACGTGCGCAGCGGGCAGCCCTTCGCCGACAGCGTCGTGGGCTACTACGTCTACCACGTGGCGTGGACCCCGGACGGCCGCGAGCTGACCTTCAATCGCACGAACCGGCACCAGAACGTGATGGAGCTGACGGCGTGCGCGCCGGCGAGCGGCGCCTGCCGCGTCGTGGTGCGCGAGGCGTGGCCGGCCAGCTGGACGGAGAACACGCCGGAGATGCACTGGCTGGCCGACGGCAAGCGCTTCCTCTGGGCGTCGGAGCGCACCGGCTTCAACAACCTCTACCTGTACGACGTCGGCGGGAAGCTGCTGGCGACGCTGACGAGCCATCCCTTCGAGGTGGCGAGCGTGGTGCGGGTGGACGAGGACGCCGGCGTGGTGTGGTACCTGGCGCGCAGCGGCGACAACCACATGAAGATGCAGCTCCACCGGGTGGGGCTGGACGGGAAGGGCGACCGCCGCCTCACCGACCCCGCCTTCCACCACACGGTGAGCCTCTCACCGGACGGCCGCTACATCGTGGACGTCGCGCAGACGCACGACCAGCCGCCGGTCACGCGCCTCCTGGACGCCGACGGCCGGGTGCTGGCCGAGGTGGCGACGAGCGACCGCACGAAGTACGACGCGCTGGGGCTGAAGCCGGTGGAGCTCTTCACCTTCACGGCGGCCGACGGCACGACGCAGTTGCACGGGATGCTGCACCGGCCATCGAACTTCGACCCGACGAAGCGCTACCCGGTGCTCGTCAGCGTCTACGCCGGGCCGGCGACGAACGGGGCGAGCGAGAGCTTCACGCTGCCGCACCCGTACACGGAGCTGGGCTTCCTGGTGGTCACGCTGGACGCGCGCAGCGCCGCCGGGCGCGGCAAGCGCTTCCTGGACGCGATCTACCTCAAGCTCGGCCAGACGGAGATCGACGACCTGGCGGCGGGCGTGCGCGCGCTGGCGACGCGGCCGTACGTGGACGGCACGCGCGTCGGCATCTTCGGCACGTCGTACGGCGGCTACGCGTCGGCGCTGGCGCTGCTGCGCTACCCGAGCGTCTTCCGCGCCGCGGCGGCGATGTCGCCGGTGACCGACTGGCGCAACTACGACACGATCTACACCGAGCGCTACATGCGCACGCCGCAGGAGAACGCGGCGGGCTACGACGCCGGCTCGGCGATGACCTACGCCGACAGCCTGCGCGGCCGCCTGATGCTCTACTACGGCACGGCCGACAACAACGTCCATCCGTCGAACACGCTGCAGCTCGTCGCGGCGCTGCAGCGCGCGCGCAAGAGCTTCGACGTCCAGGTGGGCCCCGACCGCGGGCACACGGCGCTGACGTCGGACCGGATGCTCGAGTTCTTCATCCAGCACCTCGTCGTCGAGCCGACAATGCCCTGACACGGCGCCGGCCGAAGTGCGGAACGGCGGCCGCGGATCACGCGGAGACGGCCGCGGATCGATCGCGACGCGGGTACGGCGCCGTGCGCCGGGGCTGGAATGGCCGGCTCGCGCGGAGCCGCGGAGCCGCGGAGGTCGGCGGGAGGACGAGCGGCCGATCGCGGTCATCCCGCAGGAGCCCCGCCGTCGGCGGGGCGAATGTCGGGATCTACTTTCACGTGCTGGTGGCTGGCCACGCGGCAGCGACACGAGATCCCGACACTCGCTCGCTGCCGCTCGCTCCTGCGGGATGACAGGATCGGTCGGTGGTAGCTGGCTGCCCCACTTGCCGGCGGCGGGTACGCGGCTCCGGCGGGATGA
>DASTRO010000041.1:0-20822 GCA_035761165.1 Gemmatimonadaceae bacterium
GGGAGGATCAGGGAGCGGGGAGCAGGGAGCAGGGCGGGCGGGAAGGCCCTCGGCGCGGGGGCCCCCCCCCGAATACCACGATGACGTCCGCCGCTGCCGCGATCATCACCAGAATCCTGCCGCCAGGCGCTTCTCGCTGCACGCCCCCAGACGCCCGACGCCCGCCCGGCGCCGAGCCGGTCGCTGCTGCGGGCCCGCCCTGCCCGCGCCGGTCACGCCGGCAGTCCTCCCCACACCGGTCCCACCCGCCCCGCCCCCGCCCCGCCAACCCTATCCACGCCCCGCGCTGTCTCATATACTCGGGACCGTCACCCGGAGGATCATGCCGAGCTTCTTCCCGCGTCACACCGTCGAATGGCGGCTCGAGGAGCCGGCGGCGTTCCGCAAGCTCTCCCTCTCGCTGGTCGAGATGGCCGTGCTGACGGGCATCGCGCTGCGGCTCTACCGTGCCATCGTGCTCTCGCTGACGGCCGACCCGGGGTGGCTCACCGTCGTGGTCGGCGTGGCCGTCGGGACGGCGTTCCTCGCCGCCATGGCGACGCTGCACCTGGGCAACTATCCTGTGCACCGCTGGCTCTGGCGCGCCCCCCTCTTCGGGCTCGTCGCCGCCGCGGCCGAGCTGGTCACCAGTGCCGCGCTCATCACCGTCGGTCGGGAGCCGCTCGGCACCGGGCGCGCCACCTTCCAGGACTGGGGCGCCATGCTCGGGAGCGTCCTCCTCTCGCGCGTCGTCGTCGTCACCCTCTTCGCGTTCGTCCTCGGCGGCACGGTGCAGGTCGTGCGCATCTGGCTCCTGCATCGCGGCCACCGCGACCACACGCTCCGCGCCGTGCACGAGGACCACGTGCGGAACGAACTGCGGGGGCGTTGAGACCGCGCCCTCGACTTCCTCCACGCCCTCCCATGCCTCGATCGACCACCGCACTCGCCGGCGGGCTGCTCGTGCTCGCCGCGTCGCTCGGCGCACAGCAGCCGGGCCGGATCGCCACCGAGAGCTACTCGCTGCCCAACGGCCTCACCGTCGTCCTGGCCGAGGACCACTCGGCGCAGGTCGTGGCCGTGGACGTCTGGTACAACGTCGGTTCCCGCAACGAGCGGCCCGGGCGCACCGGCTTCGCGCACCTCTTCGAGCACATGATGTTCCAGGGCTCGGCGAACGTCGCCAAGGGCGAGCACATGGCGCTGCTCGAGCGCGCCGGCGCGAGCTTCAACGGCAGCACCACCGAGGACCGCACCAACTACTTCGAGGCGGTGCCCTCCAACCGGCTCAACCTCGCGCTCTGGCTCGAGGCGGACCGCATGCGCTCGCTGGCCGTGACCGACAGCAACTTCGACAACCAGCGCGAGGCGGTGAAGGAGGAGCGGCGGCTGCGCGTCGACAACCAGCCGTACATGGCCGCCATCTTCGAGCAGACGTACGGCGCCTTCGACTCGACGAGCTGCTTCCCGTACGCGCACTCGATCATCGGCTCGATGGACGACCTGAACGCGGCCAAGACGCCCGACGTCAAGGCGTTCTTCGACCTCTACTACGCGCCCAACAACGCCACCCTCGTGGTCACCGGTGACTTCCAGCCGGCCGAGGCGAAGCGGCTCATCGAGCAGTACTTCGGCGGCATTCCGCGGGGGCAGGCGCCGCCGCCGGTGACCTGCGAGCAGTCGTACACGCCGGGGCTGCAGCGCCGCCGCGTGGTGGACGAGAAGGCCAACCTGCCGGCGGTCGTGCAGGTCTACCGCGTCCCCGCCTACGACGACGCCGACATGCCCGCGCTCGAGCTGCTCGCGACGATCCTCGGCCAGGGGGAGAGCTCGCGCCTCAACCGCGCGCTGGCGCGCGACGCCAAGGTCGCGGCCGCCGCGCAGACGATGCTCAACCCGTTCGGCCCGCGGCGTGGCCCCGGCATCTTCCTCTTCTTCACCATCGCCAACCAGGGCGTCGCCGTCGACACGCTGGACCGGCTGCTCACCGAGCAGATCGCCCGGATCGGCCGCGAGGGGATCACGCCGGAGGAGCTGACGAAGGCGCAGAACAGCTACCGCGCGGACCTCATCTTCGGCCGGCAGACGGCCCTGAGCACGGCCGAGGCGCTGCACACGGCGCGCATGTTCCTCGGCTCGCCGGAGGCCGTCAACACGCAGCTTGAGCGCTACATGAAGGTCACCGCCGACGACATCAGGCGCGTCGCCGCCAAGTACCTCCGGCCGGAGAACGCGTTCATCCTGATCATCACCACGAAGGACGTGACGTCATGACCCGCCTGCCGCCCGCCCGCGCGCACCGGGCCGCCGCTCGCCGGCCGCGGGTGGCCGTCGCCGCGGCCGCACTCGCCCTCCTCGTGCCGGCCATGCTGACGGCCCAGCAGCGGCCGCCGTATCCCACCGAGCCGCCGCCGCCGGCGCCGCTCACGCCGGCGCAGTTCCCGCCCTTCCAGCAGGCCACGCTCGCCAACGGCCTCAAGCTGGTCGTCGTCGAGAGCCACGACCAGCCGGTGCTCTCCCTCTCGCTCGCCATGCCCGCGGGCTCGGCCTACGATCCGGCCGGCAAGGAGGGGCTGGCGGCGATGGTGGCCGGGCTGCTCGACAAGGGAGCCGGCCAGCGCACCGCCGAGGAGATCGCGGCCACCATCGAGGGCGTGGGGGGCACGCTCGGCGCCGGCGCGGGGGCGGACTTCCTCACCGCGCGCGCCAGCGTCCTCTCCAACGACGCCGACCTCGCCTTCACGCTGCTCGGCGACGTCGTCCTGCGTCCCACCTTCCCGGAGCAGGAGGTGGAGCTGGCACGGACGCAGACGCTCTCCGGGCTGCAGCTCGAGCTGTCGCAGCCGGCCAGCCTGGCCGAGCGCTTCTTCGACGCCAACCTCTACGGGCAGCACCCGTACGCGCGGCATCCGACGCCGGAGAGCATCCGCGCCATCACGCGCGACGACCTGGTGGCCTACCAGCGCGCGCGGCTGCGGCCGCAGGGGGCGCTGCTCGTGGTGGCCGGCGACATCTCGCTGGCGGACGCCCGCCAGCGCGCCGAGCGGATCTTCGGCGGGTGGACGGGCACGGCTCCGGAGGGCGCCGCCTTCCCGACGCCGCCACAGCGCACGCGCACCGAGATCGTGCTCGTGCACCGCCCCGGCTCGGTGCAGAGCAACATCGTCGTCGGCAACACCACCTTCGGGCCGGCCAGCCCGCTGCGCCCCGCGTCCAACGTCGCCAACCAGGTGCTCGGCGGCGGCAGCGACTCGCGGCTCTTCATGATCCTGCGCGAGCAGAAGGGGTGGACCTACGGCGCCTACTCGTCGTTCGCACGCCCGCTCGGCGTCGGCGCCTTCCAGGCCAGCGCGGAGGTGCGCACGGCGGTCACCGACTCGGCGCTGCGCGAGATGCTGACGCAGCTGCGCCGGCTGCGCAGCGAGCCCGTGCCGGCAATGGAGCTGGAGGCGGCCAAGGGCTCGCTCATCGGCAGCTTCCCGCTCACCGTCGAGACGGCCGCGCAGATCGCCGGCGCGGTGTCCAACGCGCTGCTCTACGGGCTCGGCACCGACTACCTGCACGACTACCGCACCAACCTCGCGGCGGTGACCGCCGCCGACGTGGCGAAGGTGGCGCAGACGGCCATCCGCCCCGACTCGGCGCTCATCGTCGTCGTCGGCGACGCCACCAAGCTGTACGATCAGCTGCAGGCGATCGCGCCGGTGCGGCTCGTCAACGCCCAGGGCGACCCGCTCACGCCGGCCGACCTGACGCCGAAGGCGAGCAGCGTCACCCTCGATCCGCGCCGGCTCGCCGTCGGCAGCGACAGCTTCGTCGTGATGCTGCAGGGCAAGCCGTTCGGCTACCAGACGAGCGTCACCGCGAGGGCGCCCGACGGCGGCTACACGGTGACGGAGACGACGGTGCTCGGCCCGGTGGGCACGCAGCACACGACGCTCACCTTCACCGACCGGCTGGCGATGCGGCGCGTGGAGCAGTCGGGGACGATGCAGGGTCAGGCGATGAAGACCGATGTCGCCTACGCGAACGGCAAGGCGACGGGGACGGCGGCCACGCCGCAGCCGCCGACCGGCCAGGTGCAGACGGTGGCGGTGAGCGCCGACGTCCCGGCGGGCGCCATCGACGACAACGCCGTCGTCGCGCTGCTGCCGACGCTGCCGTGGACGGCGGACGCGAAGCTGACGCTGCCGGTGTTCGCCGCCGGGTCGAACGCGCTGCAGATGCAGACGTTCGCGGTGACGGGCACCGAGCCGGTGACGGTGCCGCTCGGCACCTTCCCGGCGTACCGGGTGGAGGTCACCGGCGGCCAGGCGCCGGTGACGTACTGGATCGAGCAGGCGGCGCCGCACCGGGTGCTGAAGATCGCCCCGGCCGGCGCGCCGATCACCGTGGAGCGTGCGCGATGAGGAGGACCACGATCGGCCGCGTGGCGCCCGCCGCGCTCGTCCTGGCGGCGACGCTCGCCGGGGCCGCCGCGGCCTGCACGTCGTCGTCGCAGATCGGCCCGGACACGGGCGCGACGCCGGCCCCCGCGCCCGCCACGGCGGTCGACAGCGCCCGGCTGCTGGGCGACCTCACCCGGCTGGCCGACGACTCGATGCGTGGCCGCGCCGTGGGCTCGCCGGAGGGCGCCGAGGCGCGCGCGTTCATCGCGCACCGCTTCGACTCGCTCGGGCTGGGGGTGGTGGGTGACGGGCGGGTGCAGCCCTTCACCTTCACGCGCCGCGACTCCACGCAGGTGCAGGGCGCCAACGTGGTCGGCGTCGTGCGCGGCACGGCGCAGCCGGACCGCTACATCGTGGTCAGCGCGCACTACGACCACGTGGGCGTCGGCCGGCCGGTGAACGGCGACTCGATCTACAACGGCGCCGACGACAACGCCTCGGGCACGGCGGCGCTGCTCGCGCTGGCCGAGTGGTTCGCGCAGCATCCGGCGCGGCACTCGCTCCTCTTCGTGGCATTCGACGGCGAGGAGGCGGGGCTGCGCGGTGCGCGCGCCTTCGTCGCCGACCCGCCGGTGCCGCTCGACCGGATCGCGTTGAACGTCAACATGGACATGGTGAGCCACAGCGAGCGCGGCGAGCTGTACGTGGCCGGCGCGGCACACTACCCGCAGCTGCGCGCCCCGCTCGAGCGCGTGGCCCTCAGCGCGCCGATCGTCCTGCTCCTCGGCCACGACCGGCCGCAGCCCACCGCGCACGACGACTGGACGAACCAGAGCGACCAGGGGGCGTTCCACGCGAAGGGGATCCCCTTCGCCTACTTCGGCGTGGAGGACCACCCCGACTACCACCGCCCGAGCGACGAGCCGGACACGATCACGCCGCGCTTCTACGTGGGGGCGGTGCGGACGGTGCTGGAGGCGGTGCGGGCGCTGGACGGGGCGGTGGAGTAGGAGCAAGCAGGAAACAGGAAGCAGGAAACAGGAAGCAGGAAGCAGGAAACCGGGAGCAGGGGTGTCCGAGCGGCGCTCCTGCTCCCTGCTTCCTGTTTCCTGTTTCCTGTTTCCTGATCCTCCTCGCACGCCGGTTGCGTAGAGGCCGCCGGGTGGCAGTCCCGGCCTTCACCACGGCAGCATGTGAGCCCGCGAACCAAGTACCGTCGCGCCATCATCGACGCCTCGAACGTCGCTCACTCGGGCGAGGGCGGTGCGGCGCGGACGCGCTACATCCGCCTGATGTGGGACAAGCTCGCCGAGGTGGGCTACGAGCCGATCGTCGTCGCCGACGCCGCGTTGCGTCACCAGGTGGACGATGCCGACTCGTACGAGCGGCTGGTGGAGTCCGGCGTGGTGCACCAGGCGCCCGCCGGCACCGACGCGGACTACTTCATCCTGAACTTCGCCCGGGAGCTGGAGGCGGTGGTCGTCTCCAACGACCGCTTCCGCGACCGACTCGGGAGCTTTCCCGAGCTGCGTCGCCGGCTGGTGCGGTACATGATCGTGGAGGACGAGGTCGTCCTCGAGCGCCGCAACGGACGTCGTGGCGGCCGAGGCGCCGACCGGGGTCCTCGCGACATCGGCACGGCCTGAACGGCGAACGGCCGGCCGCGGATCACGCGGAGACGGCCGCGGATCGATCGAGGCGCGAGTCCGGGCTCCGGGGCGCCGGGGCCGGAACGGCGGAAGGGCCCACCGCGGATCTGCGCCGCGCGCCGCTGGCGCACGCGGATCGGCTCCGCTGTACGCCGGGGCTCCGGTGGCCGGGGGCGGGCATCTACGCTCATGAGGGGAGCGGATACGACGGAGGCTCCGGATGCGTCGGATCGCTCCCCGGGGCGTTCACGGCTCCCCGCGCCGGGGCTGGGAGGATGCTTGGGGGTGGGCTCCTCGGCCCCGATAGCTCCGTGCACCAGGGCTGGAATGGTTAGGGGTGGGCTCCTCGGCCCCTCTGGCTCCGCGCGCCGGACCGGGCGCGCGGAGGAGTGCGTGCCGAGGAGCCCACCCCAACGTCTCCGCTCCTGGCGCGAGGAGGCGTGGAATGGAGCGGAGCGATCCGAAGGCTCCGTGCTCGTCCGCAGCATCCGCTCTCCTCATGAGCGTTGATGCCTGCCCCCGGCGCGAGGAGCCCCGGCGTACAGCGGAGCCGATCCGTGCCGTGGGGCGTCAGGTGGGCGGGATCTGCAGCCGGAGCTCGTCCCCGGCGGTGACGACGATCGACTCGCTCACCGGGCGCTGGCTGCCGCCGATCGGGTCGGCGAGGAACTGCAGCGACGTGGCGCCGAAGATCAGGTGTGCCGGGATCGTGAAGCGCGTCGTACTGTTGCCCGTGGCGGTGCCGAGCCGGAGGCGCTGGGTCCCGCGCAGCACGTAGATCGTCATGTCGTTGAAGCTGCGGTTCTCCACCGCCAGCGTCGTGGGCGGCTGCGGGGTCGGCGCCTCGCCGTTCTCACCGTTCGGTGTGGAGCGGCAGGCCGGGGCGGCTGCGAGGGTGAGCAGCGCGGCCGCGGCGAGGCGCAGCGCGCGCACCGTCAGCGGACGGCGGGACGGGGGGGTGGACCGCATGGGAACGCCTCCGGTGGGAGGGAGCGTGAGCCGGCCACCCCGGCGGCGGGGAGGCGGCCGGCTCGCGACGTGCGCGCTCGTGGCGCGAGACGGGCGGCGGACTCGGCCGGCCTATGGTCGGACGAAGGCGCCGCGCAGCAGGCGGAGGACGAGCAGGAGAACGACGGCGCCGATGAACGCCACGAAGATGGTACCCGCCAGACCGCCGAACGGCGAGCCCACGCCGAGGGCCGAGAAGAGCCAGCCGCCGACGAAGGCGCCGACGATGCCGACGACGATGTCGCCGATGATCCCGTAGCCGATGCCGCCCATGAGGAAGGACGCCAGGAGGCCGGCGATGAGCCCGACGATGAGCCAGGTGAGGAACGTCATGATGAGTGCCTCGAAGTGGATGGATAGCGATGCTCGGGCAACTCACATGCCCGGGGCCGCCGGACGCGGGAGCCGCTGATGCGCGACTTCGAGGACGAACGTGGCGCGCGCTGGGAGGTGACGGTCGGCCGGGAGAGCTGGGGGACGCTGACGCTGCTCTTCGCACGCCGGCGTGGGCGCGAGATCCGCACCCTCACCCTGGCGGAGGAGACCCCGCTGGCCGCCGAGCGGCTGCTCGGCGAGCTCACCGACGCCGAGCTGCGCGAGCGGCTGGCGGAGGCGGTGCCGTGGGGAGACCCCGATCAGGGGGCCTGATCGTCGCTGGCCGGCCTGGTCGCACGCGTGACGAGCGCCAGCCCCACCCCCACCGCCGCCGCGCCCAGCAGCACCGTACGCTGGTGGCGCATCGCCCCGCCCAGCCGTGGTGCGAACGCCTCCACGGTGGTGAAGATCCTCGCGCCGCCGCCCACCCTCGCCGTGCGTGTGGGCCGCTCCGCGGCGGTGAGGATCGCTCGGGCGACCAGATCGGGCGCGTAGACCGGCGGCTGATACGTCGGTTCCACGTCCCGGTGGCGCCCGAAGCGGTGCGGCTCCTGTGTGTCGGCGGCCGCCGGCTCCACCAGCGTCACGGAGACGGGCGCGCGCTCCTCCTGGAGCTCGAGACGGAGCGCGTCGGTGAAGCCCTTCACGGCGTGCTTGCTCGCGACGTAGTGCCCCTGGAGCGGGATGGCCGACTCGGAGAGCACGCTGCCGATGTTGATGAGCGCGCCACCGTTGCGCTTCAGGTGCGGCAGCGCGACCAGGCTGCCGTGCACCACGCCCCAGTAGTTCGTCCGGAAGACTCGCTCGGCGGCCTCGAACGGGACCTCCTCGAGGCGCCCGTAGACGGACACGCCGGCGTTGTTCACCCAGCTGTCGATGCACCCGTACTCGCGCACCGCCGTGTCCGCGGCCTCCTGCAGCGCCTCGACGTCGGTGACGTCGGCCACCGCGTATGTCGCCCTGCCGCCGGCGCGGTGGATGGCGCGTGTCGCGCGCCGCAGCTCCGCCGCATCGCGCGAGACGAGGACGACGCTGGCGCCCTGCTCCGCCGCCATCTTGGCGGTCGAGAGCCCGATCCCGCTCGTCGCGCCGGTGATCACGATGACCTGTCGCTCGAGCTTCTTGAGGCGGAGTCGCATGGTTCGGTTCGCGCGAGAATGCATCGGGGTGGCGAGCCCAGCGTCCGGGGGGCCGATGCGTGGCCGCGGGCACGTCGCGTCAAGCTAGCGACGTGCCGGAGCCGCCGCGCGAACGGGAGTCGTGGGTGGGCGAGGGCGTGGGGGCGCGAGGGACCACGTGGCGGGATCGTGCGCCGCACGCGGGGGCCCCCCCCGAATTACACGATCGCGTGGTCGCGGCCCGCGACCGCCACCCGAACCTCGCTGGGCGCACCGATGCATCGCCGGTCCGGGTCGGCCGTGCGTTCTTGACGCTGTCCCGTCCGCTCCCTAGCCTCTCGCTGACGGTTCCGCGGCGGAACCGTCGTGGTGAGACGCGCGACCCGGAGCGGACGGTGGCGACACTCACGGTCAAGAACATCCCCACGGAGCTCTACGAGCGGCTGCGGGCCAGCGCCGCCGAGCACCGGCGCAGCCTCAACAGCGAGATCCTGGTCTGCCTGGAGCGGGCGCTGCACAGCGAGCGACTCGATCCGGCGACGCAGCTCGCCCGTGTCGACGCGCTCCGCGAGCGCGCGGCACTGAGCCCGGTCACCGACGCACTGCTCGATGAGGCGCGGCGCCGCATGGCGCGCACCGACGAGCATCCGATCCCCGCGCGTGCCCGGGAGCCGGGCGGCCGCGATCCACACGACGCCGACGCGAACGCCGCGGGCGACGCGCGGTGATCGTCGTCGATGCGACGGTCGTCGCGCACCTGCTCATCGGCGGCACGCACACGCCGCAGGCGCGCGCCCTCTACCGGCGCGATGCCGAGTGGGTGGCGCCGCGCGTCTGGCGCACGGCGTTCCGCGAGCTGCTGACGGTCTATCGGGCGCGCGGCGAGCTGCCCCTGGCCGACGCGCTGCAGCTCGCCGACGAGGCCGAGCGGCTGCTGCGCGGGGCGGAGTACGAGGTGGCGCTGGCGCAGGTGCTGACGCTGGCCGAGCGGAGCGGCCGCTGCGCGCTCGACTGCGAGCACGCCGCGCTGGCGCGCGAGCTCGGGGTGCCGTACGTGACGGCGGACCGGGAGCTCGCGACGGCGCTGGCGCCGGAGGCGCGGTGGCTGGGGGAGGTGGACGCGGGCGAGCCGTGGTGAGCGGATGGGGTGGAAGCGGAATGGCGCTCCGGCTCACTCGGTCCGCATCGTCCGTGCGGGGTCCACGCGCAGCGCCCGTCGCGCCGGGAGCAGCGTCGCCGCGAGCGCGACGGCGAGCAGCACCAGCGCGGCGGCGGTGAAGGCGACCGGATCGGCCGGGGTGACGCCGTAGAGCAGGCTGGCCAGCACGCGCCGCAGCGCCCAGGCGCCGGCGAGGCCGAGGACGAGGCCGAGCGCCGCGAGCACCAGCCCCTCGCGGACGACGAGCCGCAGGACGTCCCCGCGCTGCGCGCCGAGCGCCATGCGGATGCCGATCTCGCGGGTGCGCTGCGTGATGCCGTAGGCGATCACGCCATAGACGCCGATCGCGGCCAGGACGACGGCGACGATGCCGAAGATCGTGATGAGCGCGGTGTTCGTGCGCCGCGGCGCCACCGCCGCGCCGACCACGTCCTCCAGCGGCCGCACGCGGTACACCGCCTGTCCGGGATCGACCGCGCGTACCGCGTCCACCATGCGCCGGGCGAGCGTGCGTGGCTCCAGCGGGCCGCGCGCGACCAGGGCGACGTTGGGGAGTGGCAGGCGATCGAGCGCCCGGTACAGCTGCGCGCCCGGCGCCTCGTCGATCTGGCTGCCGCGCACGTCGCCCACGACGCCGACCACCACCGCCGTGTCGCGGCCGGCGACGACGACGCGCCGCCCCACCGGGTTCGCGTCCCCCCAGTACGCCCGGGCGCCACGCTGGTTGAGGACCACCTCGGCCGGCCGGGTCGAGTCGTACACCGCCGACAGGGTGCGCCCCTGGACGAGGGGAATGCCCATCGCCGCGAAGTAGCCGGGTGTGACGGCGAGGTCGATGGCGAAGCGAAGCTCCATGTCCTCGGGTAGCTCTCCGCCCTCCGGCTTCACGCTGAAGCCCACGCCACCACCGCCGCGCAGCGGCAGGTCGTTGACGAATCCGGCCGCCTGGATCCCGCCGCTCGCCTCGAGGCGCGCGAGCACGTCGTGGAAGAACCGCCGCTGCCGCGCCGGCGTGTCGTACGTGGCGGCGGCCAGCGACAGCTCGAGCGTCGCCACGTGCTCGGTCCGGAAGCCCAGCTCCGTGGCGAGCAGCGATTGCAGGCTGCGCAGCAGGAGGCCGGCCCCGACGGCGAGCATCAGCGCCACCGCCAGCTCGACGACGACGAGCGCCCGGCGGGCGCGCGACCCGGCGCGCGCCACCGCGCCGCCGGTGACCGCCTTGATCGCCTCGTTCGGGTCCGCGCGCGACGCGCCGAACGCCGGCCAGGCGCCGAAGGCGAGACCGGTGAGCAGGGCGAGTGCGGTCGAGAAGCCCAGCACGCGCAGGTCCACCTGGAGCGGCGCGGTGCCGGCGAGCCGCGCCGGCATGAGCCCGGCGAGCGCGTCCAGGCTGGCGTAGGCCAGCGCGACGCCTAACGCGCCGCCGGCCAGCGCCAGCAGCACGCTCTCCACCAGCAGCTGCCGCGCCAGCCGCCCGCGGCCGGCGCCGAGCGCAGCGCGCAGCGTGAGCTCGCCCCGCCGCGTGGCGGCGCGCGCCAGCAGGAGGTTGGCGACGTTGGCGCAGGCGACGAGCAGGACGAGCGCCGTCGCCCCCATGAGCACGAGCAGCGCCGTGCGGCGGCTGCCGACCAGCATCTCGCGCAGCGGCTGTACGAGCGGCTCGGGCGACATCCGGTCCCGGCGGTCGGGGGACATGAAGCGCCGCACGAGGTCCCGCACGTGCGCCTCCGCGGCCGCCCGCGTCGCACCCGGCGCGAGCCGCGCGATCATCGCGGACGGCATGTACTGCCGGAAGGCCTCCCATCGGTCGGGGTCGAACGGGACGGGGAGCGGCGTCCACACCTCCGTCTCCTCCGGGAAGCCGAAGCCGGGCGGCATGACGCCGACGATGCGGTAGGGCACCTCGTTCAGGCGGATGTCGCGACCGATGACGGCCGTGTCGCCGCCGAAGTCGCGGCGCCACACGCCATCGGAGAGGACGGCGACCCGCGCACCGTCGGGCATCCCCTCGCCGGGCGTGAAGCCGCGGCCGAGCGCCGGCCGGACACCGAGCGTCGCGAAGAGGTTGCTCGTCACCAGCCCCACGCGCACGCGCGCCGGGGAGCCGGCACCGGCCAGGTTCAGCCCGCCCGGCGCGTAGGCGGCGACGTCGCTGAAGACGTCGTGCATGGCCTGCGCGTCGGCGAGCGTCGGCATCTCGCCGCTGTGCGTCCAGCCGACGATCGGAATGTTCACGCCGTCCACCAGCACCAGCCGCTCGTCGTGCTGGAAGGGGAGGGGGCGCAGCAGCGCCGCGTCCACCGCGCTGAACATCGCCGTCGCCGCCCCGATGCCGAGCCCCAGCACGAGGATCACGGCGATGGTGAAGCCCGGAGCCAGCCGCAGCTTGCGAAGCGCGTAGCGCAGGTCGAACAGGATGGCGTCCATGGCTTCGATCCTCTCCTCGCGGCGTTGACGGTTGCGGTCGTGGGCGCGCAGCCAGCCACGCACGCGATCGATGTCTCCGAAGCGCGCCCGGGCGAGGCGGCGCGCCTCGTCGGGCGGATGGCCGCGCGCTTCCAGGTGGGCGGCCCGCATCTCCAGATGGAAGCGCAGCTCGTCCTCGACGTCCGCGTCGACGTCGGGGCCCCAGAAGCGCAGGTAGCGGCGCCACTTCGGTCCGGTGCTCATGCCGCTCGGTCTCCCCGGTCGCGGTGCGCGGTGCAGGACGCGTCGCCGATCGCTGGTCGCTGGTCGCTGGTCGCTGGTCGCTCTCCTCACTCCACCCGGATCGTCCGCGCCGGGTCCACCCGCAGCGCCTGTCGTGCGGGCAACAGCGTCGCGGCCAGCGCGATGACGAGCAGCGCCAGCGCCGCGCCCACGAAGGTGACCGGATCCGAGGGAGCGATCCCGTACAGCAGGCTGGCGATCACGCGCCGCAGCGCCCAGGCGCCCGCCAGGCCGATCGCCACGCCGAGCAGCGCGAGCGCCACGCCCTCGCGCAGGACGAGCGCGAGCACGTCGCCCGACCGTGCGCCGAGCGCCATGCGGATGCCGATCTCGCGGGTGCGGCGCGTGATGCCGTAGGCGATGACGCCGTACACGCCCACCGCCGCCAGCGCCACCGCGACCAGGCCGAAGGCGGTGATGAGCAGCGTGTTGGCGCGCCGCGGCGCGATCGCGCCGGCGATGACCTCGGTCATCGGGCGCACGTTGTACACCGCCTGGGCCGGGTTCACCGCGCGCACCGCATCGTGAAGCCGCGCGGCCAGCACCCGCGGCTCGAGCGTGCCGCGCACGAGGATCGCGCCGTTGCTCGGTGGCGAGTCGTCGATCGGGTAGTACATCTGCCCCTGCGCGTCGGACTCCAGCGAGACCGCCTTCACGTCGCCGACGATCGCGACCACGGTGGGGCCGGGCCGGCCATCGGGGTAGATGCTGCTCAGGCGCTGGCCGATCGGGTTCTCCCCCGGCCACAGCTGCCGCGCCAGCGTCTCGTTGATGATCACCTCCGGCCGCGTCGAGTCGACGGGGATGGTGAAGCCGCGGCCGCGCAGCACCGAGATGCCCAGCGTCTCGAAGTAGTCGGCCGAGGCGTAGAGGAGCTGGGCCATGATCATGTCCCTCGGATCCTGCGGCGGGCGACCTTCGGGCTGCACCGAGATCGAGATGCTCGACTTGCCGCGCAGCGGGAGCTCGTTCACCCACGCCGCCGACTGCACGCCCGGCGTCGCCCGGAGCCGGTGCATCACCTGCTCGAAGAACTGCTGCCGCGCCGCCGGCGTCTCGTACATCGTCCGCGGCAGCGTCAGCTCGAGCGTGGCCACGGACTCGGCCTCCACGCCGGAATCGCTCGCCAGCAGCGTCTGCAGGCTGCGCAGCATGAGCCCCGCCCCCACGGCGAGCATGAGCGCCAGCGCCAGCTCGGCCACCACGAAGACGCGCCGTGCTCGCGCGCCCTCGCGCGCCGTCGCGCCACCGGCGTTGCCGCCCTTGATCACCTGATTGGCGTTCGCCCGGGAGGCGCCGATGGCCGGCCAGAGGCCGAACCCGACGCCGGTGACGAGCGCCGCCGTCAGGGAGAAGAGGAGCACGCGCCCGTCCACGCGTGGCGCCACCGTGCCGGCCAGCGCCTCCGGGGTGAGCGCGCGCAGCGCGCCGAGGCTGGCGTGGGCCAGCACCACGCCGAGCAGTGCGCCGGCCACGGCGAGCAGCGTGCTCTCCACGAGCAGCTGCCGCACGAGTCGCAGGCGGCCCGAGCCGAGCGCGGCGCGCAGCGCCATCTCCTCACGGCGCGCCGCGGCCCGGGAGAGGAGCAGGTTGGTGACATTGGCGCAGGCGACGAGCAGCACCAGCGCGGTGGCGCCCATGAGCACGAGGAGCGCCGTCCGACGGTCGCCGACGAGCACGTCGCGCAGCGGCCGCACTGCCGCGCGCTCCCGCGGCTCCGCGCGCCGCTCCGGCGACTGGAAGCGCCGGATGAGCGACGTCAGCTTCGCGTCGGCCTGCGCCGAGGTGACGCCCGGCGCGAGCCGCGCCACGAAGATGCTGGGCATCCAGCCGCGAAAGGCGTCCCAGCGGGCGAGCGTCATCGGCACCGGCATCGGCACCCAGACCTCCGTCTCCTCGGGGAAGCCGAAGCCCCGCGGCATCACGCCGACGATGCGATACGGCCGGCCGTTGAGGCGCAGGTCGCGTCCGAGCACCGCCGTGTCGCCGCCGTAGTAGCGCCGCCAGAGCCCGTCCGAGAGGATCGCCGCCAGCGGGCCGTCGGGCGTCCCTTCCTCGGGCGTGAAGGCGCGCCCCAGCGCTGGGCGGACGCCGAGCGTCGCGAAGAGGTCGGGCGTGGCGAGGGCGACGCGCAGCCGTGCCGGGGCGTCCGGGTCGGTGAGGTTGAGCGCGCCGGGTGCCACCGCGGCGACGTGCGAGAAGACGTCGCGCATGGCGCGCACGTCGGGCAGGTAGGGCATGCCCTGCCGTTCACCGGCGAACTCGCGGGTGGTGTTGTCCACGCCGTGCAGCACCACCAGCCGCCCGTCGTGCTGGAAGGGGAGCGGCCGCAGTAGCAGCGCGTCCACCGCACTGAACATCGCCGTCGCCGCCCCGATGCCGAGCCCCAGCACGAGGACGACGGCGAGGGTGAACGCGGGCTGCTGGCGCAGCTTGCGTGCGGCGTAGCGGAGGTCCAGCAGGAGTGCGTCCATGGCCTCGATCCTCTCGGTTCGGCGTTGACGCCTGCGGTCGTGGGTGCGCAGCCAGGCGCGCACCCGTCCGACGTCCCCGAAGCGCGCCCGGGCGAGGCGGCGCGCCTCGTCGGGCGGATGGCCGCGCGCTTCCAGGTGGGCGGCCCGCATCTCCAGATGGAAGCGCAGCTCGTCCTCGACGTCCGCGTCGACGTCGGGGCCCCAGAAGCGCAGATAGCGGCGCCAGCGTGGCACGTCGCCCATGCCTGGCTCCACCACCGGCTCAGAGCACCGACGGCTCGGCGCGCAGCACGAGCGTCACGGCCCGGGAGAAGGAGAGCCAGACGGCGGCGTCGTCACGCAGGTGCTGGCGGCCGGCGCGCGTGAGGGCGTAGAAGCGCGCGCGGCGGTTGTTGTCGGTGAGCGCCCAGCGCGAGGTGATGAGGCCGCGATCCTCGAGCCGGCGGAGGGCCGGGTAGAGCGAGCCCTCCTCGATCTGCAGCACGTCGCCGCTCACCTCCTCGATCCAGCGCGCCACGCCGTAGCCGTGCAGCTCCTGCACGACGAGCGCCTTGAGGATGAGCAGCCCCAGCGTGCCCTGCAGCAGGGCGCCCGTGTCGCGTGCCATCGTCCGCTCCGGCGGTGAAGGTCGGCGCCCAACATACGCCCGGATACCCAGTCTTGCAAGGTGAGACCTGCCAGGTGGCCCCACACGCCCCCGTCCGGCGTATCTTCCCTCCATGTCCACGCCCGCCCCCGCCGCCCTCCAGGCACTCCTGCACGACCTGGTGGACTACGCTGGCCTCTTCCCCCCCGCCGCGCTCGACATGGAGACGGCGGTCCGCCACTACGCCCGCTACCACGCCAGCGCGGACCACTGGATGCTCGGCCGCTTCGTCGTTCCGGCGGCTCGGCTCGACGAGTTCGCCGAGGCCGCGTCGCACCACCGCCGGCATGGCGGGGCGCCCTGGCGCCTGAGCGCGCTCGTCGGCCCCGACACGGCGGCCGACCTGGCGCGCGTCGCCCAGTTCAACGACGCCGCCGGCCCGCGTGGCGCGACGGTGGACGTGATCGAGGCGCGAGCGCCAGGCACGGCGGCCATCGCCGCGCTGGCCGCGGCGCGACCGCACGGGCTGGCCGCCTACGTCGAGATCCCCGCCTCGGCCGATCCCGCCCCGCTCGCCAGCTCGCTGCGCGCCGTGCGGCTGCGCGCCAAGCTGCGCACCGGCGGCGTGACGCCGGACGCCTTCCCTGATCCGGAGGAGGTCGTGCGCTTCCTCCGCGCCTGCGCCGAGGCCGGCGTGGAGTGCAAGCTGACGGCGGGGCTGCACCACGCCGTCACCGGCGACTACCGCCTGACCTACGCCGCCGACAGCGGGCGCGCACCGATGTTCGGCTTCGTCAACGTCGTCCTGGCGGCGCTGCTGCTCCGCGACGGGCTGGACGATGCGGAGGCGGAGCGCCTGCTGCTCGAGCGCGATCCGGGTACCTTCACCTTCGACGACGAGGCGGCACGCTGGCGCGAGCACGCGGTGCCGACGGCGCGGGTGGCGGCCGGGCGCGCGCGCTACCTCCTGGGCTTCGGATCGTGCTCGTTCGAGGAGCCCGTGGGAGAGGTGCGGGCGCTGGGGTGGATGGAGTGAGCGACGAGCGACGAGCGACGAGCGACGAGCGACGAGCGACGAGCGATGAGCGATGAGCGGCCCCGAGGCATCGTGACCGATACCCTCGCCAGCTGGGTCGAATCCGCCGAGGATCCGGCCACCGACTTCCCGATCCAGAACCTTCCCTTCGGCGTCTTCCGGCTGCGGGGGGGGCGTGAGCCGGCGCGCGTCGGCGTCGCCATCGGGGACCGCATCCTGGACGTCGGGGCGGCGCGCGACGCCGGACTCCTCGACGACGGCGAGGCGGCCGCCGCGGCCGAGCGCTGCCGGCAGCCCGCGCTCAACGGCCTGATGGCGCTCGGGCCGCGGCACTGGACGGCGCTGCGGCGCGCCCTCGTCACCCTCCTCCGTGCCGACGGCGCCGGGGCGGCGGCCGTGCGGCGCGACCCGTCGCTCGCCGAGCGCATCCTCGTGCCCATGCAGGCGGCCGAGCTGCGGCTGCCCGCGGTCGTCGGCGACTACACCGACTTCTACGCCTCGCTGCACCACGCGACCAACGTCGGGAGCCTGTTCCGCCCCGACAACCCGCTGCTGCCCAACTACAAGTGGGTGCCGATCGGCTATCACGGCCGCGCCTCGTCGCTCGTCGTCAGCGGCACGCCGGTGCGCCGACCCTCGGGGCAGACGAAGTCGCCCGACGCCGACGCGCCGGTGGTCGGGCCGTCGCGGCTCCTCGACTACGAGCTCGAGGTCGGTGCCTTCGTGGGCCCCGGCAACCCCCTCGGCCAGCCGATCCCGATCGGCGAGGCGGAGCGCCACCTCTTCGGGCTCTGCCTGGTGAACGACTGGTCGGCGCGCGACCTCCAGAGCTGGGAGTACCAGCCACTCGGCCCCTTCCTGGCGAAGAGCTTCGCGACCACGGTGTCCCCCTGGGTGGTGACGTTCGAGGCGCTGGCCCCCTTCCGCGTCCCGCCGCCGGAGCGTCCCGCCGGCGACCCGGCCCCGCTCCCCTACCTCCGGCAGGAGGGCGCCGGCGCGATCGACCTGACGCTGGAGGTGCAGCTCCGCACGGCGCGCATGCGCGACGCCGGCGAGCCGGCCGCGACGCTCACGCGCGGCAACTTCCGCGACATGTACTGGACGCTCGCCCAGCTGCTCACGCACCACGCCAGCAACGGCTGCAACCTGCGCCCGGGCGACCTGCTGGCCAGCGGCACGGTGAGCGGCCCGTCGCGCGACGCCCGTGGTTGCCTCCTCGAGCTCACCCGGCGCGGCGCCGAGCCGGTGCGACTGCCGAACGGCGAGTCGCGCCGCTTCCTCGAGGACGGCGACGAGGTGATCCTGCGCGGCTGGTGCGAGCGCGACGGCGCGCGTCGGATCGGCTTCGGGGAGTGTCGGGGGGTGATCGTGAGCGATCAGCGCTGAGCGCTCGGCGATCAGCGGAACACCCTCGGGCCGGCCAGTACCGGCCACCCGAGCGGCCGTTCCGCTGATCGCTCATCGCTGAGCGCTGTTCGCTCCTATAGATTCCCTCCATGCCCCTTCCCAACCCCTCCCACAAACGCCTCATCGTCGTCGGCGACCGCGTGCTCGTGAAGGCCGAGGACGGCGAGGAGCGGACCAAGGTCGGGCTCTACCTTCCCCCCACCGCCCTCGACAGCCAGGCGGTGCAGGGAGGGCAGATCGTCGCCACCGGGCCCGGGCTCCCCATGCCCGATCTGGCCGACCAGTCCGACGAGCCGTGGCGCAGCGGGCCGGCGCGCGAGACCCGCTTCCTCCCCATGCAGGCGCGCGTCGGCGACTACGCCCTCTTCTTCCGCAAGGCGGCCGTCGAGATCTCCTTCGAGCACGAGCGCTATCTCGTCGTGCCGCAGACCGCCATCCTCGCCCTCGTGCGCGAGGACTACGGACATCCCGAGAACGAGCCGGATTGATGGAGCAGCGATCAGCGCTGCGCGCTCAGCGCAACACCTTCGGATCGGCCACAACTGGCCCGTCAGAGGTCGTTCCGCTGATCGCTGAGCGCTCAGCGCTGATCGCTCACCCCATCGCTCTCCCCCACACGGAGCTGTACTCATGATGTACGACGAACGCCTCCTCGCACCCATGCGCGCCGAGCTGACGCGCCTCGGCGTCGAGGAGCTCCGCACCGCGGACGCGGTGCATGCCGCGCTCGGCGAGAGCGCGGGGACGACGCTGGTCGTCGTCAACTCGGTCTGCGGCTGTGCCGCGCGCAACGCCCGGCCCGCGGTGGCCGAGGCGCTGCGGCACGACGTCGTCCCGGACCGGCTCACCACCGTCTTCGCCGGGCAGGACGTCGAGGCCACCGCCGCGGCGCGCGGCTACTTCACCGGCTACCGCCCCTCCTCGCCGTCGATCGCCCTCCTCAAGGACGGCGAGATCGTCTACATGCTGGAGCGGCACCAGATCGAGGGGCGCAGCGCCGGCGAGATCGCGGCCGACCTCACCGACGCCTTCGACCGCTACTGCGTGCGCGACGACGCGTCGGCCGCCGCCTCCTGAGGCGGTCGGTCGACCGCCGGCGCCCGGAGCCGGCGCGGCGACGGGGCGCGCTGCCGATCGGCAGCGCGCCCCGTCGTGCGTTTCCGACCGGCACGCACCATGCACGCCGTCGTCTGCTCTCGGATCGCGATGGCATTCGCCTTGGCGCGGTTGGCAACCAGGGGAGGCAAGGGTATGGAGCGGAATCCGAACGACCTCGACAGTGCACGCACGGGTGCGGCCGGCAGCAGCGGCACCGCAGGGACCGGCGCGTCGGGCACCGGCGCATACGGCTCGTCGGCCAGCGGCGGTGCGACCACGCCAGGCACGACGTCGGGCAGCACGCCGGGCGGCGCGATGCCCGGCGGCACGACGGGGATCGGTGGCACCGCCAGCGGCGGGTACGGCGCGATGAGCACGACGGCCACCCCGGACAGCGGGGAGCTGAGCGGCACCGCCGGTGTCGCCGGCGAGAGCCGCACCGAGCAGACGAAGGAGCGGATGGAGGAGAGCGCCCAGGCGGCGCGCGAGAAGCTGAGTCACGCCGGCGAGCGGGCGCGCGAGATCAAGACGAGCGTCGAGCAGAAGCTCGCCGACCGGCTCGAGGCGGGCGCCAGCCGGCTCCGCCAGCGCGGCACCGCTACCAGCAGCGGCTCGATGGCGTCCACCGACCCGGGCTCGCCGGCGTACGCCGGGGCGGGCGCGGGCAGCGCGGCCATGGGCACCGACGACCGCCGCATGGGCGACCTGCAGGAGAACGTGGCCAAGGGGATGGAGAAGACCGCCGACTGGCTGCGCAACGGCGACATGCGCTCGACGATCGAGGAGCAGGCCCGGACCAACCCCGGCCGCACCCTGCTCGTCGCGCTCGGCGTCGGCTACCTGCTCGGCAAGGCGCTGCGCCGTTAGGCATGGCCGCCATGCCGCACACGGACCCTCCGGCGCTCGACGGCCAGCGCGGGCTCGGTGCCCTCCTCCGCGACCTCGCGGACGGCGGCGCCCGGCTCGTGCGGCAGGAGGTGCGGCTCGCCCGCCTGGAGACGGCGGAGGTGGCCCGCACGGTGGGAACGGCGACGGCATGGGTCGGTGCCGGCGGCGTCCTCCTCCTGCTCGGCCTGCTCGCGGCCTGCACCGGCATCATCCTGCTCGGCGGCGACCAGTGGCTGCGCGACCGCATCTGGCTCGCCGCGCTCATCGTCGTCGTGCTCGCCGGCGCGGCGGCGCTCGCGCTCGCGCTGCGCGCCCGCCGCTGGTTGACCCCCGATCACCTCGCCCCGGACCAGACGCTCGAAACGTTGAAGGAGGACAGGGAATGGCTGAGACGACAGCTGACGTCCGGCGCGACATCGAGCTCACGCGCGCCCGCATGACCGACACGCTGCAGGAGCTCGAGCGGCGGCTGAACGTCATGGGCGTCGTGCGCGAGCACCCGTGGCCGGCCATCGCCGTCGCCATGGGCGCCGGCTTCGCGCTCAGCGGCACTCGCGCCGACGTCAAGGCAGCGGCCGCCGCCAGCACCGCCGCCCATGCCACCGGCGAGCGGGTGAGCCGCGTCGGCCCGGCGCTGGACGACGTCGTCGCCCGGCTGCTCACCGGCGTGCAGGCGGTGCTCCTGGAGCGGGCCGACGAGCTCGTCGACGAGCTGCGCCACGCGCTCGGCGGCAGCGGTGCCGCTCGCCCGGCTGCGGGCACCGGCCGCGGCATGCCGCTCGCCGACCGCACCGACGGCGCCGCGGCCGGCGCGGCGCCGAGCGGCAGCGCGTTCTCCGGCGAGTCCCGCGCCGCTCCCGCGGGGCAACCCCTCGGCAGCGACGCCGACGTCTACGCCCCGCGCGCTGACTGAGCGCCGGCCGCCCGTGGACGCGGCGGCGGGCGTGG
>DASTRO010000042.1:0-17502 GCA_035761165.1 Gemmatimonadaceae bacterium
GACGGGCGGCGCCCCAGAGCCGAAGAACCCGTGCGGGCGCGGGGCCCCCACGGGTTCTCGAAGTCCTGCGCGGATGGCGCTCGGTCACGCCTGGCGGGCGAGCTCCTCGCGCGCCACCGCGTTGATCGTGCTCCCGTCCGCGCGCCCCTTGAACTGCGGGAGCACCTTGCCCATCACCGCGCCGATGGTGGTGGCGCCGCCGTCGATGGCGGCCCGGACGGCGGCGCGCAGCTCGCCCTCTTCCACGGGGGGAGGGAGGAAGGTCTCGAGCGTCGCGATCTCCTCGCGCTCGCGGGCCGCCAGCTCGTCGCGCCCCGCCGCGGCGTACATGTCCATCGACTCCCGGCGCCGCTTGATCCCCTTGCGGAGCACCTCGATCACCTCGTCGTCCGTGAGGTCGCGCCGCAGCTCGATCCGGCGGTTCTTGGCGTCGGCGAGGATCGTGCCGAGCACCAGCGTGCGCGGCTTGTCCTGCGCCTTGCGCGCCGCGTTCAGCTCCGCCTGCAGCTGGCCGAGGAGTCCGGTCATCACGCGTGCCGGTTGCGGCGGTTCTTCCGCTGCGCGGCGTTCATCTTCCGCTTGCGGCGCTCGCTCGGCTTCTCGTAGTGCCGGTGCTTCCGCAGATCCGACAGGATCCCGGCCTTCTCGCACTTCTTCTTGAAGCGCTTCAGGGCGCGCTCGAAGTTCTCATCTTCGTGGATGATGACTTCCGACAAAAGCTCTCTCCCCCCTTGCCTGGCGGTCGTCGCGCCGGTTGATGGTAACAAGCCCTTAGATTTAGGGTGCCCCCGCTCGGGCCGTCAAGAGCGGTCGAGCCCCCTCGACGCGGCGTCCGACACCGCCCGCAGCACCGCCACCGCGCACACGCCGGCCGTCTCGAATCGCAGCACGGTCGGGCCGAGCCGGGCCGGCGCGAAACCCGCGGCCACGACCCGCTCGCGCTCCTCGCGCTCCACCCCGCCCTCCGGCCCGACGGCGATCCACACCGGCGTCGTCAGGTCGCCCGCGCAGAGGGTCAGCAACGGTGTGCCGCCAGCGTCGAGCAGGAAGCGGTGGCCGCTCGTCGCACGCGCCAGCACGTCGTCGAGCTCGCCCTCCGGTGCGATGCCGGGCAGCCACGCTCCGCCCGACTGCACGAGGGCCGAGGCCATGCGCGCCCGCACCCTGGCACGGAAGGCCTCCCCCTCGCCACGCGGGGAGACGCTGCGCGATCGCCGCCAGCGGACGGGATGCCAGCCGCGCACGCCCAGCTCCACCGCCTTCTCGGCCAGCCAGAGCATCCGGTCACGGTCGGCCACGGGGAGCAGGAGGTGGACGTCCGGCGGCGGCGGGTGATCCTCCACAGCCTCCACGTCCACCTCCACGGCACGCTTGGCCAGCCGGGCGACGACGCCGATGCCGACGTGGCCGAGGCCGTCCAGCACCCGCACCCGCTCGCCCTGGCCGATGCGACGGACGCGCAGGTGATGCGCCGCCTCCTCGTCGAGCGTGACGCGGCCGGCCGAGGCCACCGGCGCGGCAGCGAAGACGCCGGCTACCGACGCGAGATCAGCGCGCTCCACCACACGTCCTCGGCATCCTCCGCCTCCACCCGCCAGCCGGTGGACGCGAGCACGTCGAGCATCCGCACGCGCTCCTCGAGCAGGATGCCGCTGAGGATCGCCTGGCCGTCCGCGGTGAGCGCGTCGGCGATGGCGGGGAGCAGCGCGACGAGCACCGACGAGATGATGTTGGCCAGCACGAGCCGCACGGGCGCGAGCAGGGGCAGCAGCACGCCGGCGTCCCCCTCCACGACCCGTACGCGATCCGCCACGCCGTTGCGGGCCACGTTCGCCTCGGCATTGCCGATCGCCTCCGGGTCCAGCTCGATGGCGGCCACGGAACCGGCGCCCAGCCTGGCCGCAGCGATCGACAGCACGGCGCTGCCGGCGCCGAGATCCGCCACGCGGTCGCCCGGTCGGATCGCGCGCTGCATGAGCCGCACGACGCCGCGCGTGGTGGCGTGCTCGCCGGTGCCGAACGCCATGCCCGGCTCGATGACGATCCGCTCCGCCTCGCCGTAGTCGCCGGCCAGCCAGGGCGGGGTGACGACGAGCGCGCCGAGCCGGTGCGCGTGGATCCCCTTGCGCCATTCCTCGGACCAGTCCACGTCGGGCACCGGCGCCGTCTCGAGCTGTGCCTCGGGGTCGGCCCGGAGTACCGCCGCGCGCGCCGCCGCCACCTGCTCGGCGCCCTCCAGCTGCGTCACCAGGACGTCGCCGTCCTCCTGGATGCCGAGCGACCCGCTGGCGAAGAGCGCCGCCGACACCAGCGGGGCGGCGTCGGCGGAGGAGGGTCGGATGCGGAGCGCGGTCCAGCCGCGGGCGCCGCCCGGGTCGCGGCTCACGCGCCCAGCGCTTCCTTCATCTTGGACCAGAAGCCCTTCGCGGGACGCTGCGGCGGCGGGGCGCCCTGCAGCTCGCCCAGTCGCTCGAGCAGCGCGCGCTCCTCCTCGCCGATCGTCTCCGGCGTCCAGAGCTGCACGCGCACGTGCAGGTCGCCCACCCCGCTGCTGTTCACGCGTGGCAGCCCGCGGCCGCGCAGGTGGAACACCTGCCCGCTCTGCGTCCCCTCGGGAATGCGCAGCGAGAGCGGCCCGGTGACGCCGGGCACCTCGACGTCGGCGCCGAGCACCAGCTGCGGATACGACACGAGCACCTCGCAGTAGAGGTCCTCGCCGTCGCGCTCGAAGCGCGCGTCCTCCTCGACGTCGAAGACGACGAGCACGTCGCCGCGCGGTCCACCGCGCGGGCCCACGTTGCCGACGCCGCGCAGCGTCATGTACTGCCCGATCGCGACGCCCGGCGGGATGTCCACCGGGATCTGGTGCTCGCCGCGCACGCGCCCCTCGCCCCGGCACTTCTTGCACGGGCTGGCGATCACCGTCCCCTCGCCGGCGCACGTCGGACACGGCGCGACGCTGACGAACTGCCCGAAGAAGGACCGCTGGGCCCGCCGCACCTCGCCCGCGCCGTGGCAGGTGGGGCACTGCTGCACCGAGGTGCCCGGCTCGGCGCCGCTCCCCTCACAGCGGTCGCACGGGTCGAGCAGCCGGATGTTGAACGTGCGGCGCACCCCGGTGGCGACCTCGGCGAGCGACAGCTCGGCCGTCACCTTCACATCGGCGCCGGAGCGTGGCCCACTATTCGAGCGGCGAGCCCCGCCGCCGAACAGGTCGCCCAGCCCGCCGAAGCCCCCGAAGTCGCGCATGAAGATCTCCAGCGCCTCCGAGAGGTCCACGTGCTGGAAGCCAGCCCCGCCGCCCCCGCGCAGCCCCGCCTCGCCGTAGCGATCGTAGGCGGCGCGCTTCTGCGGGTCGCGCAGCACGTCGTACGCCTCGGTGATCGCCTTGAACTTCTCTTCGGCCTCCCGCGACCCGTTGTTGCGGTCCGGGTGGTACTGCATCGCGAGCTTGCGATATGCCTTCTTGATGTCGTCGTCGCTCGCGTCGCGGACGACGCCGAGCACCGTGTAGAAATCGGCCATGTCTGGGGCGTGGGGTCGGTCGGGACGGTCAGTCGAGCAGCTCGGTGAGCAGCCGCGAGGTGTGACTCACCATCGCGATGACCTTCTCGTATGGCATGCGCGTGGGCCCGATGACGCCGATGACGCCGGTGCACGGGCCTGCGTGGTACTCGCTCGTGACGAGCGTGAAGCGGTCGAGCCGCGGGTCGGCGTGCTCGTTCCCGATGGTGATCGAGATGCCGGGCCCGAGCCGCCCCTCGCCGGCGGCCCGCCGGCGGAGCAGCTCGCCGAGCTGCTGGTGCGTCTCGGTGAGCTGCATGAGCTGGCGGAGCTGCTCGCCGGAGGCGAACTCCGGCTGCTCGGCGAGCACCGAAGCCTGGCCGAGCACCACCCCGCCGTCGGGGCCGAGGGCGGCATCGAAGAGCTGCTCCCCCTCCTCGACGAAGATGTTGAGCAGGTCACCCACCTCGTGCGGGCGGTCGGCCCCGTCCCGCAGGCGCTCGGCCAGCGAGCGGCGGATCTCGTGCAGCGTCAGCCCGCCGAGCCGCTCGTTGAGCAGCGTGGCCACCTGCGCCACCGCACGGTCGGCCAGCTCGCCATGCGCCTCGACGAAGATCGTCCGCACGGCGCCGCCCTTGAGCGTGAGGACGACGAGGATCCGCTCCGAGCTGAGCCGCACGAGGTCGAGCCGCTGCAGCACCGTCCGGTCCATCTGCGGCCCCAGCGCGATCCCCAGCTCCTGCGTGAGCACACCCAGGCTCTGCGCGGCGCGGCGCAGGATCGCCTCGACGGCGCTGCTCCCGGCGGAGATCTCCTCCGACAGGCGCTCGTACTCGTTACTGGCCAGCGCCGGCGGCTGGCGCAGCAGCGAGTCGACGTACGTGCGGTACGCCTTGTCGGTGGGAACGCGGCCGGCGGAGGTATGAGGGTGGAAGAGGAACCCCTTCTCCTCCAGGTCGCTCATCGTGTTGCGGATGGTGGCCGGGGAGACGCCGAGGCCGCTCCGACGCGACAGCGCCCGCGAGCCCGCCGGCTCGGCGGTCTCGACGTACATCTGAATGACCGCCTCGAGAACGAGGCGCTCGCGCTCGGTCAGCTCATGCAGCGCCATAACTTCAAATATGCTAACGACTTCTGCTGGCCGTCAAGGAAGCGGCGAGACTGTCCAGCCGGAGCCACCCGGAGGGGGTGAGCCGTAGCCGCCCCGCCCCAATCGCCCCCCAGCCTGCCTGCACCCACGGCGCGACCAGCGTAGCCTCCCCGTCGCGCAGCTCGAGGCCGCCGCTCGTGCGCAATCCCAGGTACACCGTCTCGGCCTCCCGGTTCGCAGCGGTGAGCAGCTCCCGGCCGGCCAGCGGATCGGTGCCCGCCCGGAGCAGCCGCACCCACTCGACGTACGACGCCACGTTCCAGCGGCGCGCAACACCGTCGAACTCGTGCGCCGACGGCCCCAGCCCGGCGTACGGGACGCCGCGCCAGTAGCTGGAATTGTGCCGGGAGTGCTGCCCCGGCCGCGCGTAGTTGGAGACCTCGTAATGCTCGTAGCCGGCGGTCACGAGGCGCTCGTGGGCGCGGAGGAACTCCGCCTCGTAGCGCTCCTCCACCGCCTCCGCCACCTCGCCGCGCTCCACCCAGCGCCCGAGCGGGGTGTGCGGCTCCACCGTGAGGCCGTAGAGGCTGACGTGCGGCGGCTCGAGCGCCAGCAGCTCGTCCAGGTCGCGCTCCCACGACCGGTCGAGCCGCGACGGCAGCGCGAAGATGAGGTCGAGCGAGAAGTTCGTGATCCCCGCCTCGCGCGCCGCGGCGATCGCGGCGCGGGTCTGCGCCGCCGGGTGGACGCGGTGCATCCAGGTGAGCGCCGCGTCGTCGAAGCTCTGCGCTCCCAGCGAGAGCCGGTTGACCCCGGCCGCCATCCACGCCTGCAGCGCCCCCGGTGTCACGTCCTCGGGATTGGCCTCGACGGTCACCTCGGCGTCGGATGCGAGCGTGGCGTGACGGCGCACCGCGGCCACCGCATCGGCCAGCCCCGCGCCCAGGCGCGACGGCGTGCCGCCGCCGAAGTAGAGCGTGTCGAGCTCCCAGCCGGCGTGGTCGCCGTGACGCAGCGCCAGCTCCGCCCGCAGCGCGCCGACGTACTCGTCCACCGGCACGACGCGGCGCACGGCGATGGCGAAGTCGCAGTACGAGCAGCGGCGCGCGCAGAAGGGGACGTGGACGTAGACGTGGCGCGGCGAGACGGCGGAGGGCTCGGACACGCGGGCCAATATAGACGCGGCGCATCGGCGGGATCCGGCGGCTCGCCCGCGGTCCCGGCTCGTGCTCGGAGGCGCGCGCTCAGCGGCGCGCGACCTCGCCGGTGAGCGCACACTCCACGAGGCCCGCCAGCTCCAGCTCGGCCAGGGCCGTCAGGCAGACCCGGGTCGGCAGGCCGGTGCGCTCGACGAGCGTCTCGACGTCCGGGCTGCCGTCGGCCAGGGCACGCCAGACGTCGGCCGCCGGACCCTCGAGCTCGGGGTGGCGCGTGGGTGCGGCGGCGTGCAGTCCCGCGAGCTGGAGGAGATCGGCCGCGTCGGTGATCACCTGCGCGCCGTCACGCAGCAGCAGGTTGCTCCCCGCGCACTCCACGCTGTCGATCGGTCCGGGGACCGCAGCCACGGTGCGGCCCAGCTCCAGCGCGTGCGCCGCCGTGATCAGCGCGCCGCTGCGGTGCGGCGCCTCCACCACCAGGGTGACGCGCGCCAGCGCGGCGATCAGCCGGTTGCGCCGTGGGAAGGAGCCCGCATCCGCCCGCTCGCCCGGCGGCAGCTCGGACAGCACCAGCCCGCGCGCGGCGATCGCCCGGTGCAGCGCCACGTGGGCGCGGGGATAGGCCATGTCCACGCCGGTGCCGAGCACGGCCGCGGTATCGCCGCCGGCATGGAGCGCGGCCTGGTGCGCCTCGCCGTCGATGCCGCGCGCCATCCCGCTCATCACCACGCCGCCGGCGCGCGCCACCGCCTCGGCCAGGTGTCGCGCCGCCCGGATGCCACCGCGCGTCGCCCGCCGCGTGCCGACGATGGCCACCGCCGGGTGCGCGAGCAGCTCCAGCCGGCCCACGGCGTAGAGCACCGGCGGCGGGTCCGGCAGGTCGAGGAGCGCGACCGGGTAGCCCGGTTGGCCGAGCGCCAGCGCGCTGCCGCCCGAGCGGGCGAGCGTGGTCAGCGCGGCCTCCGCCTCGCGCCGGACGCCCTGGCGCACGGCGGCCGGCAGCGATTCCAGCGCGGCGACGGCGCTGCCGTACCGCCCGACCAGCTCGCGGAACCGGACGCTGCCGATGCGCGGTGCGAAGGCCAGCGCCACGGCCGCCGTCCGCTCGTCGGCGGCGCGCGGCGCGACCGCATCCGCCTGCGGGACGGTCGTGCCGGAGCTCCCGCCTGCGGCGGTCACGCGCCGGGACCGCCGCTCAGGGAAGCGCGACGTGGTCGTCGCGCTGCACGCTGGCCTTCCGCATCGCCAGCAGCTGCCGCCACCAGCCGGCGGTGAGCGCGTCGAGCCCCTCGCGCGCCGCCGCGCTCACGGCGAAGACGCCGAACGCGTCCGGCGCGTCGATCGGTGGCGGCTCGTCCTCGCCGAGCAGGTCCATCTTGGTGAACACGACGCAGTGCGGCTTGGACGCCAGCTCCTCGGAGTAGGCACGCACCTCGGCCCGCAGCTGGTCGTACTCGGCCTGCCAGTCCAGCGCGTCCACCGGAACGACGAAGGCGAGCAGCCGGGTGCGCTCGATGTGGCGGAGGAACTGGAGGCCCAGGCCACGCCCCTCGTGCGCCCCCTCGATGATGCCCGGGATGTCGGCCACGACGAAGGTGCGATGCCCGCTGAGCTGCACGACGCCGAGGTTGGGCGAGAGCGTGGTGAACGGGTAGTCGGCGATCTTCGGCCGCGCCGCCGAGACGACGGAGAGGAGCGTGGACTTGCCGGCGTTGGGCTGCCCCACCAGGCCGACGTCGGCGATGAGCTTGAGCTCCATCTCGAGCGTCCGCTCCTGTCCCTCGCCGCCGGGCTGCCACTCGCGCGGGGCCTGGTGCGTGGCGGTGGCGAAGTGGGTGTTCCCCTTCCCCCCACGTCCGCCGCTCGCGACGACGATCTCCGCGCCGTGCTCCAGCACCTCGCCCAGCAGCTCGCCGCTATCCAGGTCGCGCACGACGGTGCCAGGTGGCACGGGGAGCACCACGTCCGCGCCCGATGCCCCGGTCTTGTTTCCGCCCTGGCCATGCTGCCCGCGCTCCGCCTCCCATCGGTCGCGGTAGGTATAGTCGAGCAGCGTCGAGAGGTTGGCGTCGGCCCGCACCACGACGTCGCCGCCGCGGCCGCCGTCGCCGCCGTCGGGTCCGCCCATCGGGACGTACTTCTCGCGGCGGAACGAGGTGGCCCCCGATCCCCCCGTGCCCGCCTTCACCCGTACGACGACCCGGTCGATGAACATGACGCCCTCACCCTCCTCGCGCGTGCTTGCCCTGCACCTTCGTCCACAGCTGCCGGTAGCGGCGGGGCGCGTCGGCGGCCAGCCAGGCGGCGGCCGCCTCCAGCGCGGCCTCCAGTGCGGCCGCCACGACGTCCGGTGCGACGCCGGCGTGCAACGCGCCGTGTAGATGGGAGTGCAGCTGCCGGTCCTGCTGCGCCGCCACGCACGCCGCCATCACGCACAGCTCACGCCGGGCGAGGTCCAGCATCGGCCGGCCGAGCACCTTGCCGTAGCCCTCGCCGATCATCCACGCGTCGAGCGCGGGGTGGAGCATGGCGATGTTGACGCGCAGGCGCTCGTAGAAGGGCCCGTAGACCACCGCGCACGTCCGCTCGCCGCGCTGCCGCCACGCCTCGAACGGCATCGCCGCCTCGGCATCCTCCGCGGGCGCCGGCCGGCCGGACACCGCGCGCCAGAGCCGCATCGCGTTCAGCGCGCGTGGGAAGCCGGCGAACAGGTACGACTGCAGGAGCACCTCCTCCACCCAGTCCGCGGGGGCCACGCCCACGCAGGCGCGCAGCGCGTCGCGCACGCTCTCCTCGTCGCCGCCAGCCACCCGCGCCGAGAGCCGCACGAGCCGGTCGGAGCCGTCGTCGAACACGGACAGGATGTGGTCGGGCCCCACACGGGTGCGTACCGCGCCGTCGCGCGCGTCATCACCCGGCCGCACGCCCGAGCGCCGCACGCCGCGGCCGGCGTCGCGGCCGCCGGTGCCCTCGGCCGGGGCGCTCACGCCTCCGGCCCGACGCTGCCGACGTGCTCGCCGCGGGTGTTGCGCACCGGGCGGCGAAGGAACTCCGCCAGCCGGGGCGGCAGCGTGTCCGGCAGCGCGCCGACGCGCTGCAGGAGCCGGAGCAGCGCCGGCACCTGGGCGCGCGTCGCGCCGTCGGCGACCTTCACCGCCACCCCGATGCCGGCGTCGAGCACGGTGGCGGAGTGCACCCCTTCCGCCCCCACCTTCGCCAGGATGCGGCCGTCGGTCTCCTCGAGGAGCACCGTGTCGAAGCGGTCGGTGCCACCGAAGAGGAGTGGTCGCGCACGCACCGCCTCGACGATGCGGCGCGGCACCTCCTCGCAGCGCAGATGGGCGACGGCGAAGCGGGCGTAGGCCCGCGCCATCGCCTCCAGCGGCAGGCCGAACACCACCACGCCGCAGCCGTCCACGGCACGCACGAGCGCGTCCGGCGCGACGCCGGTCCAGCGCGCGACGCTCTCCGCCGCCGCCTGCTGCACCGGGTGCTCCGCGCGCTCGTAGCCGCGCATCGGCCACCCCTGCGTGTGCGCCAGGGCCATCATGGCGGCGTGCTTGCCGGAGCAGTTGTTGTGCAGGCGGGTGAGCCGGATGCCCGTCTCACGCACCAGGCGTGCTCCGCGGCTGGAGAGCGGCTCGTGCGGGCCGCAGACGAGATCCCCCTCCTCGCGCCCGATGTCCTGGAGCATCGACTCGGCGACGGCCACGTGCTCCGGCTCCCCGCCGTGCGAGGCGGACGCCAGCGCCAGCTCGTCGATGCCCCACGGCAGCTCGTCGAAGCCGCCCGACTCCAGCAGCGGCATCAGCTGGAACGGCTTCGCGCACGAGCGCCAGAAGGTGACTCGGGCCGCGTCCCCGGCCACGCCGATGAGGCGTCCGCGCGCGTCCACGGCGGCCGCGCGCACCTGGTGGCGCGACTCGACCGCGTCACCGCGGGTGACGACGACGTCCAGGTTGTAGTGCTCCATGCAGACGGCCGGGAGAGACGACGACGGGGTGGCGTGCCGACGCGCACGCCACCCCGGGCAAGATAATCAGGCGTCGCAACCCGCCGCGGCTCAGAAGATCTTGATCACGCCCCTGAAGTATTTCTCCGGATGCTGCCGCATGTCCTCGACCATCGCGTTGAGGTCGGTGAGCGTCTTGTTCAGCTGATCGTATAGCTGCTGGTCGGTGAGCAGCCGCGGCACCAGGCCCTCGCCGCTGCGCGCGGTGCGGAGCAGCGAGTCGGTCGCGGCCACCACGCCCACCACCCGCGTGTAGAGGGTGTCGTCGCGCATCAGGCGTCCGAGCGTGCCGTCCGGGGAGCCGAGCTGCGTCACCAGCGTGTCCATCGACGCGGTTACGGCGGTGAGGTTGCGGTAGAGCGTCGGGTCGTTGAGCAGCTGGCCGAAGGTGCCGTCCGGGTTCTGCAGGCGCCGCATCAGCCGGTTCGTCTCGGCCAGCGTGTGCGTGAGGTCGTCGTAGAGCTGCCGGTTGGTGAGGAGCTGGCCGGCCGTCCCCTCGCCCCGCACCAGGCCGCCGGTGATCGTCCGCAGGTCCGCGGTGAGCTGCACCAGGTCGCCCACCGCGCCCGAGGCCTGCTGGATGACGACGTCGTAGTCCGCCGTCGGCAGCGACGGCACGGTGTCGTTGGCGGCGAGCACCTGGTAGGCGCTCGTGCCGGGGCTGATGTCCACCACCTTGTCGCCGAGGAGGCCGAGCGTGCGCAGCTTGGCGCGGGAGTCGGCCCGCACCTGCTCCTGCAGCTCCTGGTTGATCTCCAGCGTCAGGCGCAGGTTGCGCGTCGTGTCACGGTCCGGCGGCAGGAACTCGATCTCGCGCACCGTGCCGGCCAGCTGCCCGGCGATCATCACCGACCCGCCGACGCGCAGCCCGTTGGCGTTGGGCACGAAGGTGATGAGCTGGTAGCGGCTGCCGAAGAGGTTGGCCGCGGCGCCCAGCCGGACGACGGCGACGATCAGGATGGCGAGGGCGACGAGGATCACGCCGCCGACGCGGAGCTGCTCCCAGGTGATGAACGAAGGACGCTTCATGCGGCTGTGCTCCTCGAATGGGCGGGTCGTGCCGCGGCGGAGCGCGTCGGGTGGACCGGCGGCCGCACGTCAGTAGCCGCCGAGAAAGGTGCGGATGTACTCGTCCTCGCTCCCCGACATCTCTTCCGGCGTGCCGAGAAAGCGGATGTGGTGGTCGGCGAGCAGCGCCACGCGGGTCGCCATGCGGAAGGCGGACCGGACGTCGTGCGTGACGACGACGCTGGTGACGCCGAGCTCGCGCTGCAGCTTCATGATCAGTCGCGTGATCGTGCCCGTCGTCAGCGGATCGAGCCCGGAGGTGGGCTCGTCGTAGAGCATGATCTTCGGGTCGTTGGCGATGCCGCGCGCCACGCCCACGCGCTTGCGCATGCCGCCGGAGAGCTCGGCCGGCAGCTGCCACATCACGCGGTCCGGGTCCAGGTCCACGAACTCCAGCTTCTGCCGCACGCGCTGCTCGATCTCCTCCTCCGGGAGGTCCGTGTGCTCGCGCAGCGGATAGGCGACGTTGTCGAAGACGCTCATCGAATCGAACAGCGCGGCCCCCTGGAAGACCATCCCCATGCGCGCCCGCACCCGCAGCGCCTCGGCGAAGCTGAGCGCGCAGATGTCCTCGCCCTCGATCAGGACGCTCCCGCGGTCGGGGGTGAGCAGGCGCAGGATGAGCTTGAGGATCGTCGACTTCCCCGTGCCCGATTCGCCGAGCACCGCCAGCGTCTCCCCCTGATGCGCGGCGAACGAGACGTCCTCGAGCACGGGATGGTCGAAGGCCAGCCAGACGTGGCGCAGCTCGATCACCGGCTGCGGTGGCGCCGGCGCGCGATCGTCGGTCGTGGCGAGTGCCGCCGGGGCGTCGTCGGCCAGCTCGGTGCGGATCGCGTCGCGCACCGCGGCGTCGCGTCCCGCCCCGCGCCGGTCGCCGGTGCGCCGGTCCGCCGGCGGCGCCTCGCCGCCCCCCGGGCGCCCGTCAGTCATGGCACGCGTGGCGCGGGTGGGGCGGGTGGGGCGGGTGGGGCGGGTGGCTCATGGGGTGAGCACCGTCAGCATGATCTGCGTGAGGAAGTAGTCCACGACGAGGATGCTGATGCTCGCCGCGACCACCGTCCGGGTCGTCGCCAACCCCACGCCCTCCGTGCCGCCGCGCGTGTTCAGCCCGTGGTAGCAGGCCGTCACGGCGATGATCCCGCCGAAGACGAAGGGCTTGATGATGCCCTGGATCAGGTCGTTCGGGATGTAGCGCAGCGTGAAGCCCCCCGAGATGATCTGCTCCCACACCGTGCGCCAGTAGAGCTCCGTCGGCACCCCCACGTAGAGCGCGGCGATGATGTTCCCCCCGATGATGCCGACGAGGTCGTTGATGACCGTCAGCACCGGGAGCATGATGAGCGCCGCCAGCACGCGCGGGGTGACGAGCTTCTTGATCGGGTCGGTGCCGAGCGTGTTGAGCGCGTCGATCTGCTCGGTGACCCGCATCGAGCCCAGCTGCGCCGCGATCCCGGACCCCACGCGGCCGGCCACCATCAGCCCAGCCAGCACCGGCCCCAGCTCGCGGATCATCGAGCCGGTCACCAGCCGGCCGATGTACTGCGTGGCCCCGAAGGTCTCCAGCTGCACCGAGGACTGGAGCGCGAGCACCATCCCGGTGAACAGCCCGGTGAGCAGCACGATCCCCAGCGACTGCACGCCGATGAGGTCCATCTGCTGCACGAGGTCGGTGCCGTAGAACGGCCGGGCGACGGCGAAGCGCAGCGCGTACCAGGCGAGGGTGAAGTACTCCTGCACGCCGAGCACGCCACGCTTCGCGGCCGCATTGACGCGGGAGAGGGTGAGATCCAAGGGGGATGCGGTGCGAGGGGAGAGCGGCCCGCCTGAGCCTGGCTCGTGGAGGGCAAGGGCTGTGCCGACCACAATATGCGCTCGCGCTCGCGTTGACCGCCCTCCGGGGGCGGTCTAGCTTCCCGGCCCATGCCCCATTCCCTGGCGCGTGAGCGCCTGCTCGCCCTCCTCGCCGCCGCCCCCGCCTGCCGGGTGGCGATCGTCGGCGACGCCATGCTCGACGTCTACCTGCGCGGCGACGTGGAGCGGATCTCGCCCGAGGCGCCGGTGCCGGTGGTGCGCGTGCGCGAGCGTCGCTTCGCCCTGGGCGGCGCCGCCAACGTGGCGCAGAACGTGGCCGCCCTGGGCGCGCCCGCGGTGCTTGTCGCCACCGCGGCCGACGACGTCCCCGGCCGGCTGCTGCGCGAGATGCTGGCCGGCCTGGGCGCCGAGACCGACGCGCTCGTCGACGTCGGCCGGCCGACGACCACGAAGACGCGCCTCGTCGCGCGCGCGCAGCAGGTGGTGCGCTTCGACGAGGAGGACGACGGCGATCTCGACGGCGACCACGTCGCCCGCGTCGAGGCGGCGGTGCGCCGCGCGGTGGCCGACGCCGACGCGCTCGTCCTCGAGGACTACAACAAGGGCGTGCTCGTGCCGAGCGTCATCCGCCTGGCCATCGATGCCGCTCGCGCCCGCGGCATCCCGGTGGTGGTGGACCCCAAGTTCCGCCACTTCTTCGAGTACCGCGGCGCCACGGTCATCAAGCCCAACCGGCGCGAGCTGGAGTCGGCGCTCGGCGCGGCGGTGGACCTGGCGCATCCGGCCGCGCTCCCCGCCGCGCTCGGACGCCTGGGCGTGGAGCACCTGCTGCTCACCCTCAGCGAGCAGGGGATGGTCGTCATCTCGCCGGACGGCACGGTGGCGCGCATCCCGACCACGGCGCGCGAGGTCTACGACGTGGTGGGCGCCGGCGACACGGTCACCGCGTACCTGGCCGTGATGCTGGCCGCCGGCGCCACGATGCGCGAGGCGGCGGTCATCGCCAACTTCGCCGCCGGGGTGGAGGTCGGGAAGCTCGGCGCGGCCACCGTCTCCGCGGGCGAGGTGATCGAGGCGTTCGATCACCACCGCGCGGCGAACTGCGCGTGACGCGGCGCACCGCCCGGACCATGCGCCGCGCCCTGCGTCGCCTGGCGATCGCCGCCGCCGGGCTCGTCCTCGCCACGACGGCGCTCGGGGCGCAGGCCTCGCCGTACGTACCGCTCGACGACCCGGCCTATGCCTACGTCGACGCCCTCCTCGCGCGCGGGCTGCTGGGCGAGCTGGGGGCGCTGGAGCGCCCCTACCCGGCGCGGGCGCTGCTCGACGCGGCGCTGCACGACCTGGCGCGCGAGGGCGAGGATCATCACGTGCGCGGCTGGCTCGCCTCGTTGCGGGAGCGGGCGGCGCGCTACGACCCGTCTGCGGCCCGCCCGATGTCGGACAGCGCCGGTGGTGTGGAGGTGGCGGGCGCGATCGCCCTCGGCGGCACGACGCAGAGCGGCCGACGCTCCGAGCTGCTCCTGGCCGACGACGACCCCGGCAGCTTCGCCGCCGGCGAGCTGCGCCTCTCGGCCGCCACCGGCGCGGTGGTGGCCGCCGGGCGCTACGTCCTCGACCAGCGCTGGCGCGACGATCCCGACTACACCGGCTTCACCAGCGGCGGGGTGGCCGGCCGGGTGCAGGACGGCTACGTGGCCGGCCAGTGGCGGTACGGCGAGCTGTTCGTCGGGCGGCTGGCCCGCAACTGGGGGCCGCCCCCGCTCGCCGGCCTGCAGGTGAGCGACGCGCCGTTCACCTACGACCACCTCTACGGCCGCCTCGGCACCGGACGGCTGCGCCTGGAGACGATCATCGCCCGGCTGGACGACGCCCCCGGCACCTTCGAGCCGGTGGTGCAGCGCTTCCTCTCGATCCACCGGCTGGCGGGCCGCTGGCGGGGCCTGGAGCTGGCGGCCACCGAGACCTACGTCTACTCGGGCGCGCGCCGGGGCTTCGAGCCGTCGCTGGCCAACCCGGTGGCGCCGGTGCTCCTCACGCACTACAACGACGACGAGGAGGGGAACGTCAGCTTCGCCGCCGACGCGCTCCTGCGCACGCGCTGGGGGAGCCTGGGCGCGCAGTGGATGCTCGACGACTTCCAGTTCGAGAGCGGCACCGACGCCACCGACGAGCCGCCGTCGTACGGTGCGACGGTGACGGCCGAGGGGCTCCCGCTGTGGGGCGCGCAGCGCTGGTTCGCGTCGTACACGCGCGTGGCCAACCTGGCCTATCGCACCTTCGAGCGGGGCGACAGCTACGTCTCGCGCGGGGTCGGCCTCGGCCGCGCGTTCAGCGACTACGACGAGTGGCGCGGCGGGCTGGACCTGGCGCTGCTCACCTCGGCGCCGCTGCGCCTCTACGTCGCACGGCGCCGGCAGGGGGAGGGCGACTACCGCCGGCCCTTTCCACCGGTGGAGGCGTACGACCGGACGCCGGCCTTCCTGAGCGGCGACGTGGCGCGGGTCACACGTGTCGGTCTCCGCTCCGCTGGCGCGGTGCGCGGACTCGCCTGGGAGCTCGACGCGGGCTACAACCGGGTGCGCGGCGAGGGTGCGCCGATCGCCGCCGCCGATGGCAGCACGCCGCTCGCCGGCAGCGGCTTCGCGGGGCGGCTGCGGGTGATGCTGGAGCTCGGGTTCCTGCAGTGGGGCGGGCGGCTGCGCTGACGCGCGGGCGCGCGGACGTGTGGGTCGACGGACCGGCCGATACGCGGGTGGAGGAGCGGGCGGGTCGGCGGCGGTCGCGGTCGGTGGGCAGGCCGGTCGGCGGGCGCGCTTGCGACCCCCGGCGCAGCGGGATAGACTGCCGGACCCGGGCCCTTAGCTCAGCTGGTCAGAGCAGCGGACTCATAATCCGACGGTCGCAGGTTCGAGCCCTGCAGGGCCCATCCCAGGAGAATCCGGGTCCACCGGCGCCCGGCCGCCACCGCTGCCTGCGGGAGTTTCTGCGGGAGTCGGCGCCGCACACTCGCGCCTGCCTGCGTTAGTTCGCGGGTCGAGCGTGCCTTGGGGTTGGTCTTGGGGTTGGTCCCGTTCATCCGGCCCTCCGGCCCTGATCGCGGCCTTGAAAGAGTGCGCTCGTCACGGCGCGCCCGGCCACGCCGGCGTTGAGCCGGCGGGTGTAGCGCGACGTCGTCTTCGGATCGGCGTGGCCGAGCGCGTCGCCCACCTGCGCGAGCGTGGCGCCCGCGTCGGTGGCCACCTGCCCCGCCACGTGTCGCAGATCGTGCAGCCGGAGCCCCTCGTACCGAGTCTTCGGCACCTGGACCTCGCGCCGCTCGCGCCGGCGCTGCCCGGGCACCTTCACCAGCTCCACCTCGGTCTTGAGCAGCGGCTCGCCCTGTTCGTCGAGCACGGGCGCGTAGCGGCCGTGGCCCGTGGCCACCGCGGCCTCGTGGAACAGCCGCCGGATCGCCTTGTCGCCGAGCGGGGACGGGATGCCCGTCTCGATCCACGGCCACGCGTCCGCGCCGACCTCGATCACGCGGGTCGCGCGCTTCGACTTCGTCCCCGGGACGCGGATCGCACGGCGCTCGGGCACGAGATGCTCGGCCCGACAGCGCAGGTACTCCCCGAGCCGCATCCCCGTGGCGGCGAGCACCACCAGGCAGGGCTGGGCGTAGTCGGGCAGCTGCTCAACGAGCGCCCAGAACTGCGCGACGGTGATCTCCGGCACCCGCTCGTTCTCGTCCGCGGTCGGGATCTGCCCGACGATCTCGAGGCGCCGCGGATGGTGCGGGTGCCCGAGCAGGACGGAGAGGAGCCGGCCGACGGCCCGCCGGAGGTGCATCCAGTCCGTCCCGCTGCCCGGCCACTCGGCCTGGAGCGCCGGCCAGTCAACGCTGGCCAGGTCGGCCACGGTCGCCGTCGCCGGCAGCCACGCGCCGGCGAGCCGCGCCAGCTTCCGCAGCGACGTCTCGTAGCGCCGCCGCGTCGTCCCGGTGGCCATGCGCGGCAAGAGCCGGTCGACGGCGCCGAGACACTCCACCGTGTGCGCTGCCGCCTGGTTCGTGCGCACCGGGCAGCGGTCGGGCTGATGCCAGAGCGGCTCGAGAAGCCGGAGCTCCAGCAGCAGCTGCCCGCTGTGGAGCAGCCCCTTCTTCTTCGCCTGCTTCAGCGTGGCGATCGGGATCTCGCCGGACGCGAAGCGACGCAGCACCTCGACCTGGCCGTCCTTCCGCAGGTCGTAGAGCATCGCCTTCAGGCCGTTGAACTCGCGCAACGACGTCGTCTCGGCCGAGCGGTCGATCCGGAACCCCAGCTTGGCGGTCCAGTCGATCTCGAAGCGGTAGGCCCCGCGGGGGCCCGTGCGGGCGGGCGTCATCTGACGGCGCCCTCAGCCGACAGCACGCTGCGCATCGCCGCCAGCGCCGGCAGCGTCGCCGCGGCTCAGCGAATCGACGAACGCGCGAATGTCCGCCTCATACCAGGCCGACTGTCGTCCGATCTTCTTGCACGTCGCCCGGGGCAGGTGCTCGCGCACCCACCGGACCTTGTTCTTGATGCCCGGCAGTCCTTCGAGGAACGCGTCGGGAATCTCGAAGTCGTAGTACAGCCGGCCCTTCGACGGCGGCTGCAGCGTGGCCGGTGCACTGCCCAGGCGCGCCGACGCGTCGATCACACGCGCGGCGGGTCTCGGCGCGGCGCGGTGCGTTCCCTTCGTCTTCACAGTGAGCCTCCATGGTGGCGCGCGAGCACGTCCGCGGCCGCGCCGAGCGCCGCGAACCGCTCGGCCGAGCCGCCGCGGTCCGGGTGCGCGCGGTTTCGCGCCGTGCGCAGCAGGTCGCGCGCGAGCGTGCGATCCCGCAGCACGTC
>DASTRO010000043.1:0-3615 GCA_035761165.1 Gemmatimonadaceae bacterium
GGCTCCGAGCCCGGAACGTCGTCCCCCGCCGCGAAGCCAGGGCCGACGAGCGGGGCGACACCGAGCGTCGCGAACAGCTCGGATGAGGCGGCCGCACCGGGAACGAGGCGGGTCGGCGCATCCGGCTGCTCCAGCGTGACGTCGTCGCCGACATACGCGGCGACGCCGGCGACGCCGGCCACGCGGCCGGCGTGGTCGCGCAGGAAGAGGAACTCCTCGGGCGTCCAGTTTCCCCAGAAGTGCACGAGCTTCTGCTCGGCCCTGTACGGCAGCGGATCGAGCAGGACGGCGCGGACGATCCCCGCCATCGCCGCGCTCCCGCCGACGCCCAGGGCGAGCGTGAGGACGGCGAGCAGCGTGTAGGTAGGGCGCGTGCGCAGCCGCCGCAGGACGAAGCGCAGCTCGATCATCGCTCGCTCGAGCATGGGACCTCCGGGTCGCATGACGTTCGCACGGGGATCGAAGCCGGTGCGGCCGCGCCACCAGCTCCGCCGCGCGAGCGCGGGGAGCGAGCCGGTGACCTGTCGCCAGAGCCACCACCGCGCGGCCACCCTTCCGTCCCGCACCACCCGCGCATCGTATTCCGCACCGAGGTCGGCGAGCACCTCCTCACGCTCGGCCAGGGGGAGCATCGCGCGGACGAGGGCGGCGGGGAGCGAGGGGAGGGCCATGGTTTACTCTACATTGTAGAAACAGGGGGCGCCAGGAAGCTCTTCGGCGGCCGGGTATTCCCTTGGACCACCGCTGCACGCGAATGGTTCGACTGCCCGTCACCCGCGCGTTTGGCGAGCCCAGTCGGCGCACCGCCTAACGTCCGCCCCGCCCCCGCCCCGCCCCACCGCCCGGCCCGCGCCGCCGGCCGTGGCGCGGCCCGCCGTGTGGGCGCCGCCCCCCCTCGCGCAGCTCGTGCTCCAGCTGCCGCCGGTGCCGGTGGTCGCGCTGCTCGCGCCGCTGCGAGCGCCGCTCCTCACTCGCCTCGCGCTCCGTGCGCGCGGCCTGTTCCGCCTCGTCCGGCGTCCACGGCCGGTCGAGCAGCTCCTGCAGCTCGGCCAGCGTGTCGGCGCGCACCGCGCCGCGCGGGCCACGCGTCACCATGAAGCGCACCGGCCGGTCCAGCGCCGGGATCTCCTCCTCGGCCAGCGTGCGTGCCACCTTGGCCGACAGGCGCAGCCGCGCCACGCCGCGCGACGTGCCGTCCCGCTCCTCCACCTCGTAGTGGATCGGCACGGGGCGCTCGCGGATCTCCACCTCGTCCGGGAGCGCCGCCGCGCGCTCCACCTCATCGTCGCGCACGAAGTCCGCGCGGCGCAGTCGCAGCCGCGCGGCGCGGAAGTCGTCCAGGCCGCGCACGTCCTCCTCGGCCAGCCGCTGCTCGTACCAGTCGGTGAGCGCGCGCTCGTCCAGCCGCGGCGTGGCGCCGCCCGTGCGCCGCCACACCTCGCGGATCTCCTCCACCGTCTGCTGGTTGCGGCGCACCGCTGCGTGCCGCGCCTCGCCGCGCGCCAGCGCCTCGGCCAGCGTGCGCCGCACCTGCGGCAGCAGCGCCTCGTCCCACGGCTCCTCCAGCGCCTCCACCTCGCGCTCCAGCTCGAAGCCGTGGTACTCGGCGCGTCGCACCAGCGCCAGCGGAGCGCGCCCGCGCCGCGCGTCGTAGACCAGCGTGGGCTCCGAGTACTGCGCGTAGCGGCGCAGCAGCTCCATCGGCAGCTGCGTCCCTTCGATGGAAGCCCGGGGTATCCCGAAGCGATCGGCGAAGAAGCGCAGCGTGCCGGCGATGGCGCCCCAGCTGCCGCAGACGCTCGTCTTGGAGACGCGCGCCGGCTCGCCCCACGACGTCTCCTCGTCGATCACCAGGTCGAAGGGCATGAACTGCGCGACCAGATCCTGGAAGCGGCGCAGCACGCGCTCGCCGGCGAACGGCATGCGTGATGGCAGCGCCACGCCCACGCTGCGGTAGACGCTGGCCATCGCCAGCGCCGCGTCCTCCACCGCCTTCACCAGCACGCCGCGACGCTCCGCCCACTCCTCGATGCTCTCGGCGAACAGGTGGCGCGGCAACCCGTACACCTCGCCCACGTAGCCGCACTCCTTGAACGCCTCGGCGTAGAGGTTGTACGCGGTGAGGTGGTCGCTGCCGTGCACCACCAGCCCCTCCAGGTCGCGCTCCTCGCGCGTCATGCGGTGCAGGCTCTCGATCGAGCTCGTCACCGCGAGGAAGGGGAGCAGGTCGTCCTCGCCGTTGACGATCAACTCGGCCCACGCGCGGTCCACCGGCAGCGCCTCCACCTGCTTGCCGTAGGGCGTCAGGCGCCCGTTGGCGACGATGCCGCGCGCCTCCAGCCGCGCCAGCGCGCGCCGGTAGGCCACGCGGTCCAGCGCCACCGGCAGCTCCAGCTCGTCGGCGCGCACACCGAGGTCCGCGCAGGTGAGGGCCACGCGCTCCGAGTCGCCGGCCAGCTGGAAGTCGGGGGGCGTGGGCTGCAGCGTGGCGAAGTCGATGTCGCGATCGCTGAGGATGAAGACGCGCCCGCCCTCCACGCGCCCGTGCACGCGTCCCGCCATCTGCAGGATCTCGTTCGCGCCCAGGTGCAGCCGGGTGAGCACGTTGCGGCCTCGCTCGATGACGTTGGCGAAGCGCACGTCGTCGATCACCACCGTGTCCAGCCCCTGCACGTTGAGCGCGCTCTGGCCGGCCGCCGTCATCGCCAGGAAGTAGGGCTTCCGCTCCTCGCCTTCCAGGAAGGGGCGGATGACGCGGATCGGCTCGCCGCCGTGGTAGAACGCGGTGTTGACGCGCGGCGCTCGCACGGCCACGTGCGCCGCCGCCGCCTCCACCCCGGCGCGCGTCGGTAGGAACATCCCGACGCCGCGCTTCTCCTTGTACACGCGCTGCAGGAAGCGGTCGCCGAGGAACTGCAGCGGCTCCTCGTTCGTCACCGTCACCTTCGCCGCCTTCCGCGGGTCGAACGACGAGACCTCGAGCACGTCGGCCGAGTCCAGGTACTCGGCGTAGAAGCGCGGGTCCACGGTGGCCGACAGCCAGATGAAGCGGCAGCCGACGCGCTTGCCGAGCGCCAGGCAGAGCTCCAGCTCGGCCGACGTCTGGTGGATCTCGTCCACGATCAGCGTGTCCTGCGGCAGGATGTCGCCGTCCTGGAACCAGCGCCGCGCGATCCCGGTGGTGACGACGATGACGTTCCACGTCGGCGTCTCCGGCGTCGCCTCGCGCTCGCGGTTCACGACGCCCACCTTCAGCGCGGTGGTGCCGAGGATCGTCTCGGCGATGGGCCGGATGGCGAGCGTCTTCCCGGTGCCGGTGCCGGCGATGATGCCGAACCCCCGGCCGCTGGCCGCCAGCTCGATCAGCCGCTCCCCGTGGTGTCGCAGCAGGTACGTCTCGAGGTGCAGCCCCACCGCCAGCTCGATCGTCTCGCACGCCGCGCGCGTGGGCGCGATGACGATGATGCGCCCCGTCGGCGGCTCGGCCGCGACGAAGGCGTCGTGGTCGGGCGGGAGATAGCGGTCGGTGATCGTACGGTGCACGGCGACGCGGGGGTGCAAGTGAAGGACCAGCGCTCAGCGCTCAGCGGTCAGCGCTCAGCGTAACACCCTCCG
>DASTRO010000044.1:0-46377 GCA_035761165.1 Gemmatimonadaceae bacterium
GAGCACCGGCGCGGCGACGCTCGCCGACTGGCTGCTCGCTCCGGCGGCGCCCGCGACGGTGCGCGACCGGCAGGCCGCGGTGGCGGAGCTGGCGGAACTGCCCGAGGTGCGCGAGGAGCTGGCGGCGCGCGCCCGGCTCGCTGGCCGAGCCCGACCGGCCGACGTCGCCCGCTTCCTCGCCTGGACGGAGGAGGAGCCCTGGCTCGCCGGGCAGCCCCTGCTGCGCGTCGTGCGCTGGGTGGTGCCGGCGCTCTGGCTCGTCGTGGGCGTGCTGGTCGCGCTGCACCTGGCTGCCCCGACGCTCTTCGCCCTCCCGCTGGCGGTCGGCGTAGCGGGTGTCGCCCTCGCCCGACCGGCGCTGCGACGCCTGGGCGCGGCCGCGCCGGGCAGCGACGCCTTCCGCCTCTTCGCCGACCAGCTCGCCCTCGCCGTGCGCCCGCGCGTCACCGCGCCGGCGCTGCGGCGCATCCAGGCCGTGTGCGCCGGCGACGGCACGCCGGCGGCCATCGAGCTGCGTCGTCTGCGCCGCGTGCTCGACGCCGCCGAGCTGCGCTACTCGCCCATGCTGCACGGCGCGGTGAACGTCGTCACCGCCTGGGACCTGCACGTGCTGGCGCGGCTCGAGCGCTGGCGCGCCGGCGGTGGCCGGCAGGCTCGCGGCTGGTTCGCGGCGCTGGGCGAGCTGGAGGCGCTGGGCGCCTTCGGCACCCTGCTCGCCGACAACCCCGACTGGTGCCTCCCCGAGCTGTGCGACGACGCCACCACCTACGTCGGCGAGGCGCTCGGCCACCCCCTGCTCGCGCCGGACGCCTGCGTGCGCAACGACGTCACCGTCGGGCCGCCGGGCACCTTCCTCTTCGTCACCGGCTCGAACATGGCCGGCAAGAGCACGCTGCTGCGCGCCATCGGCGCGAACGCGGTGCTCGCCCAGGCCGGCGGCCCGGTGTGCGCCCGCCGCCTCGTGCTGCCGCCGGTGCGCCTGCTGACGAGCATGCGCGTGAGCGACTCGCTGGAGGCGGGGCTCAGCTTCTTCATGGCCGAGCTGGTGCGCCTGCGCGCGGTGGTGGAGGCGGCCCGCGCCACGGCACGTGCGCCGGGTGCGCCCGGTACGCCGGAGGCGCCGGAGGCGCCCGAGGCGCCGCGCGCGCTCTACCTGCTCGACGAGATCCTGCAGGGGACCAACAGCGCCGAGCGGCAGGTGGCGGCGCGGCGCGTGATGACTCGGCTGCTGGAGCTCGGCGCCATCGGCGCCATCTCCACGCACGACCTCGCGCTGGCCGACTCCCCCGCCCTGCGCGAGGCGGCGCGCGCGGTGCACTTCCGCGAGCAGCTCGACGGCGGCGCCGACGCGCCGCGCATGACCTTCGACTACCGGCTCCGACCGGGCCCCGCCACCTCGGCCAACGCGCTGCGGCTCGTCGAGATGATGGGGCTCGGGTGAGCCGCACGCCCGTCCGGGTGCAGTCGCCCCCCGGCTGATTATCTTATTCCTGCTTCCTGCTTCCTGTTCCCAGTTTCCCGACCTCCGCATGTCCAAGCAGGCGACCATCGAGACGAACCGCGGCACCATCGTGGCGGAGCTGTACGACGACGCCGCGCCGGAGACCGTCGCCAACTTCGAGAAGCTGGCCAACGAGGGCTTCTACGACGGCGTGAAGTTCCACCGCGTGATCCCCGACTTCGTGGTGCAGGGCGGCGACCCGCTGTCGCGCGACCTGCCCGAGGGGGACCGTCGCATCGGCACCGGCGGCCCGGGCTACACGATCCGGGACGAGCTGAAGGGCAACCCGCACAAGCACGAGGTGGGCGCGCTCTCGATGGCGCACGCCGGCCCGAACACCGGCGGCAGCCAGTTCTTCATGGTGCTGAGCGAGGAGAACACGCGGCACCTGAACGGCAAGCACACCGTCTTCGGCAAGGTCACGCAGGGGCTCGACGTGATGCGGCAGATCGAGCCCAACGACGTGATGACGAAGGTACGCGTCGCCCCGGCTGCCTGAGCGGCCGCGCGACGCCCGAACGACCACCCCGGACCCGACCCATGTCGCTCTACAAGGAAGACAAGCCGGCCGCCTTCACCGGGCTCATCGCCGGCGCCGTGCTGGTGCTCGCGATGGTGCTCGTCATCGTCCACTTCACCAACCTGAAGTTCGCGGGCCACGAGGGCAGCGAGCCGGCCGCCCAGACGACGCACTGAGGGTGGGCACCGGCGCGCCCGACGCGCCGTCCGAGGGCCAGCGCTCGCCCCGCCACGGTGGCCGCGATCGCTGGCCCTTCGCACGGGCCGGTGCGAGATTCCCCGCGCCTCCCCGCCCGCGCCAACGCGTCGCGCCCACGCGTCGCGCCCAGCCGCGCCGCGCCCCGCCCCGTCGCACCCCCGTCCGTGACCTCTCCGGAGACCTCGATGTCCCTGCCCCGCTCGCGTCTCGCGCTGCTGCTCCCGCTCCTGCTCACCGGCTGCCTCTTCGGCCGCCGCTCCCGCGGCGCCCCGACCACGCCGGCGGCCCCCGCGCCCGCGGCCGCGATGGTGGTGGCGTCGCCCATGTCGGCCACGCTGGCCGGCGTCGCCTCTCCGGTCTCCGGCACCGCCGAGCTGAAGCCGGGCGCCACCCCGCACGAGATCCGGGCCACGGTGCGCATCAAGGGCTCGGTGGTGGGACTGGTGCACCCGTGGGCGCTGCGGAGCGGCCGCTGCGGCGAGGCGGGCCCGGTGCTCGGCCCGGCCGCCGCCTACACCACGCTCGACGTGGGTCCGGACGGCACCGCCGAAGCCACCACCACCCTCCCGGTGCCGATGCCGCTCGGCACCGCCCACTCGGTGACCGTCATGCGCTCCCGCTCCGACAGCACCGTCATCGCCTGCGGGCTGCTGACGCCGGGCGCCTGACGCCCTTCGTCGCCCCCCGCCCGTCGAGGCTCGACGCCCGACACGCCCTCGTCCGACCGAGTGGCCCGCCCAGGCCACACGGGCACCTCGACCGCACCGGAACCCCTCTCGAGCTCCCATGCCCCTGCCCGCTCGCGCCGACGCCCTCGCCCTCGTCCACGAGTACACCGCCAGCGAGTCGCTGCGGAAGCACATGCTCGCCGTGGAGGCGGCGATGCGGGCGTACGCGCGGCGGTTCGGCGAGGACGAGGAGCGGTGGGGGCTGGCCGGACTCCTGCACGACTTCGATTACGAGCGCTTCCCCAACGCCGAGCAGCGGGCGGATGTAGAGCATCCGGCAGAGGGGGTGCGCATCCTCCGGGGGCTGGGCTATCCGGACGACGTGCTCGAGGCGATCCTCGGCCACGCGGCGTACACCGGCGTGCCGCGCACGACTCGGCTGGCGCGCACGCTCTTCGCGGTGGACGAGCTCACCGGCCTGATCACCGCCACGGCGCTCGTCAAGCCGACGCGCAGCGTGCACGACGTGGATCCGCGCTCCGTGCGGAAGAAGATGAAGGACAAGGCGTTCGCGCGGGGGGTGAATCGCGAGGACGTGGTCCGTGGCGCGGAGGAGCTGGGGGTCGACCTGGACGAGCACATCGCGTTCGTGATCCAGGCGATGCAGGGCGAGGCCGAAGCGCTGGGACTGGGGTAGGAAGCGCGGGAGGCGCGGGCGGGGTCGGAGATCGAGGGATCGAGGGAAGAGGGAAGAGGGAAGAGGGGGCGGCGGACGGATCGCGGCGTGGGGCCCCCCCCCGAACGACACGATCGTATTGAACCGCTGATCGTCCCGCACCGAATCGTTGCCCGGCGCATCCTCGCCGCTCGCCGCTCGCCGCTCGCCGCTCGCCCCCCCCGCCCCCGCCCCCTCCCCGCCCGCCCAACGTTCCCCGCCTCACCCGCGTTATGGGAGTGCATGTGTGAGGGGACCCGATGACCCAGCTCTCGGCGCTGCGCACGCGCGCCGCCACCCTGCCGGCGCACGCGCCGGCCGGCCCGGCGGGCCGTGTCACGCCAGTGCCCGGCCGGTCGTCCGTGGCGATGGCTGACGAACCGTCACGAGACCGGGAGCGCGCCCTCGTCGTCGCCGCGCAGGCGGGCGACGAGGCGGCCTTCGGCCAGCTGGTGCGGCTGCACCAGCGGCGGGCGTACGCGGTGGCACGCGCCATCGTCGGCACGCACGAGGACGCCGAGGACGCGGTGCAGGACGGCTTCCTGCACGCCTACCGCGCACTCGACCGCTTCCTGCCGGATCAGGCGTTCGGGGCGTGGCTGCACCGGATCGTCGCCAACGCGGCGCTCGATCTGATGCGCCGGCGCAAGGTGCGGTCGGCCGACGAATTGCCGGAGACGGTCGCGGCGCCGTTCCGCGACCCGGGCGAGGCCGACCACCTGCGCCGGCGGCTGCAGACGGCGCTGCAGGCGCTGACCGACCGGCAACGCTCGGTCATCGTCCTCCACGATGTGGAGGGATTCAAGCATGCGGAGATCGGCACGATGCTCGGCATCCCCGAGGGAACGGCACGGTCCGATCTTCACCACGCGCGCGCGGCACTCCGTCGCGCGCTCGGCGGCCTACGGAGCGAGCTATGAGCAACGAGTTGAAGTTTCCGGTGGGCGGTCGTGACGGACGGGACGAGGAGCTCGCGCAGCTGCTGCGCCCGCTCTACGCCGCTCCCACCGACGAGCAGTACTGGGAGGGGCTGCACGCGCGCATCCTGCGCCGCGTGAGCGCCGCCGCCATCGGCGACGGCGGGGAGTGGTGGGTGGTGTTGAGCCGCTGGTCGCGCATCGGCGCGGCGGCGGCGGTGATGGCCGCCGCGCTGGCCGGGGCGCTCTGGCTGCAGCACCGCGCCACCGAGGCCCGCCTGGCCTACGACGCCATGCTCAGCGCACCCGTCTACTCCATGCAGTTCGACGACGTGGCCCCGCGCGACCCGGTTCCGGGCGCCCGGTCGGCGCGCCCTGACGTTCCCTGACGACGCCGTCCGGCGTCCTTTCAACGAATCGCTGTGATGACGCGTCCTAAGTCCGTCGCGCTCGCCTTCCTGACCGGCGCGGTGCTCGTCGGGGGGCTCCTCGGCTTCACCGCCGACCGCCTCGTCGGCGAGCGGCTGTGCGAGCGGCAGGGCGACCAGCGCCGCACCCGCGAGCAGCTGGCGGCGGACCTCGGCCTCGACCCGGCACAGCGGGTCGTGTTCGACAGCCTCCTCGACGCGCGCGTCCGGCGCCTGCGGGCCCTCTACGCCACCGTGCGCCCGCAGGCCGACTCACTGTACAACGACAGCCACGACCAGATCCGGCGCATCCTGACGCCGGAGCAGCGCGCCCGCTACGAGGAGCTCGTGAAGCGCGCCAACGCACGCATGGAGAAACGCTGACATGTCCGCCCTCTCTCGCCTCGGCACGCTGTTCGCCGCCGCGCTCCTCCCCGCCGTCGCGGCGGCGCAGGGCGCGGCGGAGGCGCCGCGGCCCATCTCGCTCGACGAGGCCGTGCGCCTCGCCCAGCAGAACGCCCCCGCCCTCGTCCAGGCACGCGGCGCGATGCGGAGCAACGCCGCGCTGGTGCGCCGCTCGTACGCGGCCTTCCTCCCCTCCGTGAATCTCTCGGCCGGCTCGAGCCGCTCGGCCGGCGTCTCGGAGGTGGCCGGACAGCTGGTGCCGCGCCGCGGCGAGCCGTGGAGCTTCAGCAACGGCATCTCCGCCAGCCTGGAGCTGTTCGACGGCGGCCAGCGCTTCGCCGAGCTGGACCGCACGCGCGCCACCGTCGATGCCGCCGCCGCCACCGAGACGACGCAGCGCTTCGCCGTCGCCCTGAACGTCAAGCGCCAGTACTACGCCGTGCTCGCCGCGCGCGAGGCGGAGAGCGCGGCGCGCCAGCAGCTCGAGCAGGCGGAGCAGCAGCTGGCCGCCGCCGCGGCGCGGCTGCGCGCCGGCTCGGCCACCAAGTCGGACTCGCTGCGCACCGCCATCCAGGTGGGCAACGCGCAGCTCGCCGTGCTCACCGCGCAGAACAACATCAACAACGGCAACGTCGCGCTCACCCGCCTCGTCGGCACGTCCTACCCGGTGACCGCGGCCGTCCCGGAGGACGAGCCGGCCGCCGCGCCGCCGCTCGACAGCGCGGCGCTCGCCAACCTGGTGTTCGACGTCCCCGCGGTGCGGCAGGCACAGGCCAACCTGGTGGCCGCCAAGGCCAGCGTCCGCAGCGCCCGCACGGCGTACCTGCCGTCGCTGTCGATGTCCTACTCGTACCGCGCCAACCAGTCGAGCGACGGCTTCGAGACGGGGAACCTCTGGCTCCTCACCGGGCAGAACCCCAACAGCCGCTCGCTCAGCTTCAACTTCTCCTACCCGCTCTTCAACCAGCTGCAGCGCGAGACCTCGGTCACCCAGGCCGAGGTGCAGGAGCGGAACGCCGAGGCCCAGCTGCGCGACGCCCGCCTCGCCGCCCAGGAGGAGCTGGCACAGGCGCTGGGCGACCTGCGGCTGGCGCAGGAGCGGATCCGGATCCAGCAGCAGGCGGTGGTCTCCGGCGAGGAGGACCTGCGCGTGCAGACCGCTCGCTACGAGCTGGGCGCCGCGACGCTGCTCGACGTGCTGACCTCGCAGACCACGCTCAACCAGGCGCGCCTCGCGCTCATCCAGGCCCGGTTCGACGCGCGCATCGCGCGCGCGCAGATCGAGGCCCTGATCGGACGAGAGCTCTGACCGACTGGCGCGCGTGGCGCGGCCGGCCGACGATGGCCACCGCCCGCGCGTCGCCGCTCCTCCCCAATCACCGCACGTACCACCCCCTCGGAGCTCTTCCGGTGAAGCGATTCCTCCTCCTCGCCCCGGTCACCCTGCTGGCCCTCGCGGGCTGCAAGCGGGGCGACGCGGCGGCGGTCTCGATCGAGACCGAGCCCGTGCAGCGGCGCACGATCGTCGTCGACGCACAGGCCACGGGCACGGTCGAGCCGATCAACATCATCGAGGTCAAGTCCAAGTCCTCCGGCCAGATCGTGCAGATGCCGGTGGAGGTGGGCACCGACGTGCAGCCGGGCGACCTGCTGGTGCAGCTCGACACGCGCGACGTGAAGAATCAGTACGACCAGGCGGCGGCCGACCTGGCCGCCGCCCGCGCCCGCCTGGACGTGGCCGAGGCGCAGCGCAAGCGCAACCAGGAGCTCTACGACGCGAAGATCATCACGCGCCAGGAGTTCGAGTCCACCAGCCTGGAGTACGAGAACGCCAAGGCGGCGCTCATCCGCTCGCAGAGCAGCCTCGATCTCGCGCAGCAGCGCCTGGACGAGGCGACGGTGCGCGCGCCGGTCGTCGGCACCGTCATCGAGAAGCCGGTGACCATCGGCCAGGTCATCACCTCGGCGTCCACCTCGGCCAGCGGCGGCACGACCATCCTCAAGATGGCCGACCTCAAGAAGGTGCGCGTGCGCGCCCTGGTGAACGAGACGGACATCGGCAGCATCCGCTCCGGCCTCACGGCGCGCGTCGTCGTGGACGCCTACCCCACGCAGCCCTTCTTCGGCACCGTCGAGCAGGTGGAGCCGCAGGCCGTGGTGCAGCAGAGCGTGACGATGTTCCCCGTGCTCGTCTCGCTGAACAACGACGCCGGGCTGCTCAAGCCGGGGATGAACGGCGAGGTCTCGGTCGAGATCACCCGCCGCGAGGACGTGCTCGCGGTGCCCAACGACGCGGTCCGCACGCCGCGCGAGGTGCAGGCGGTGGCCGGGATGCTGGGCCTCGACCCGGACTCGGTGCAGGCGCAGCTGCGCGCGCAGATGGGCCGCCGCATGAACGGCGAGGCCGCCGCGCCGGCCGGCGACACCACCACCGCCGGCGCGCAGGTGCGCGTCGCGCCGGGCGACGTGGCCCTCGACCAGCCACCGGGCGGCGACCGCCGCGGCGCCGGTGGGCCCGCCATGCCCCAGGTGACCGACGAGCAGTGCCGGGCCGTGGACGCCGCCTTCGCCAAGCAGCCCGCCGCGCGCAAGCAGCTCGACTCGCTGCGGCAGCTGATGCGCGGCGGCAGCGGCGACATGCAGGCGCTCCGCGCCGAGCAGCAGCGGATCTACGCCGCGCTCGGCGTCGAGCCGCGCACGGCGGGCGCCTGCCTGCGCCGCGGCCAGGGGACGCAGGGCGGTGCGGGCAGTCAGCCCGGCGTCCAGCCGGCGAACGGCGAGCGCGGCGGCCGTGGCATGCGCGGCCAGCGCGGCCAGGGTGGCGCCACGGCCTTCGGCGGCGCGGGGCGCGGCCGCACGGGCCTCGTCTTCGTCGTCCGGAACGGCCGGTACGAGCCGCGCATGGTGCGCCTCGGCGTCAGCGACTTCGACTACACCGAGGTGCTGAGCGGCCTGGAGGAGGGCGACGAGGTGGCGCTGCTGGCGGCGGCCGCGATGCAGGCGCAGCGCGAGGAGCGCAACCAGAGCATGCGCGATCGCATGGGCGGCGGGCTTCCCGGCGTGCCGGGCGGCGGCGGCCGCGGCGGCCGCGGCGGGCGGTAGCCGGCCATGCTCCTCGGCGAGACGCTCAGCGTGGCGCTCGGCGCGCTCCGCGCCAACAAGCTGCGCTCCTTCCTCACCATGCTCGGGATCGTGATCGGGGTGTCGGCGGTGATCGCCGTCGTCGCCCTCGGTCGCGGCGCGCAGAAGGCGGTCAACGACCGCATCGCCGCGCTCGGCACGACGCTGCTCACGGTACAGCCGGGGCAGGCCTTCGGCCGCGGCGTCGCCTCCGAGGCGGACCGCGCCCGCCTCACGCTCGAGGACGCGGAGCTGCTGCAGGAGCGCGTCGAGCTGGCGACCGCGATCCAGCCGGAGATGTCGCGCAACCTCCAGGTGCAGTACACGAACCGCAACGCCAACGTGCGCGTCGTCGGCACGACGGCCAACTACCTGGAGGTGCGGAAGTACGAGCTGGAGGGCGGGCGGATGTTCACGACCGCCGAGGACCTCGGGCGCCGCCGGGTGGCCATCGTCGGGCCGGACGTGCTCACCAGCCTCGGCCTGGACAACCCCGACGCGCTGATCGGCGAGAAGATCCGCATCCGCGGCCTGCAGTTCGACGTCGTCGGCGTGCTCAAGTCCAAGGGGCAGGCCTCGTCCTTCAACAACCCGGACGAGCAGATCCTGATCCCGATCCAGACGGCGCGCTACCGCACCTTCGGCACCAACCGCCTGAACTCGATCCAGGTGGTGGCGCCCAGCGACTCGCAGATCCCGCAGACGATGGCGGAGATCCAGAAGATCCTGCGCCGCGCGCACCGCCTGCGGCCGGAGAAGGCGGACGACTTCCAGATCCGCAACCAGGCGGACTTCCTGAACACGGCGGCCGAGACGACGGCGGTCTTCGGCCTCCTGCTGGCCGGCATCGCGACGGTGAGCCTGGTGGTGGGCGGCATCGGCATCATGAACATCATGCTCGTGTCGGTTACCGAGCGCACGCGCGAGATCGGCGTGCGCAAGGCGCTCGGCGCGACGCGCACGAACATCCTGCTCCAGTTCCTCATCGAGGCGGTGGTGCTCTGCCTGCTGGGCGGGATGGTGGGCGTGCTGATCGGCGCCGGCGGGGCGATGGCGCTGCCGCACTTCAGCAAGTTCACCACCGAGGTCTCGAGCAACTCGATCCTCCTCGCCTTCGTCTTCTCGGCGCTGGTCGGCGTGGTGTTCGGCGTCTGGCCGGCGAGGCGGGCGGCGACGCTGGATCCGATCATCGCGTTGCGGTACGAGTAGTCAGGAAGCAGGAAGCAGGAAGCAGGAAGCAGGATGGCTCTAGACTAGGGGCCTATCCTGTTTCCTGTTTCCTGTTTCCTGCTTCCTGCTCGCGCCTTGGGACGATGTCGACGCGGGTGCCTCTCTTCCATCTGTCCCTCGGTTTCGGAGCCGCCGCAGGCTGCGCGTGAGCCCACCGAGGAGGCGGCCGACCTCGGCCATGGCAGCGAGCGCCCCTGACACGGCCGCGGCGCCATCGGGGTGTCGGGACTGCGCCAACAGGAGTTGCGTTTCGAGCTCCCGCAGCGATCCGTGGGCCATGCGCAGGACGCGCAGGTAGTCGCCGATCGAGAGCCGGCCGTTGCCTTCGGCGATGTTGGACGCGACGGATACGGCCGAGCGCCGGATCTGGTCGGCCAGTGCCGGGTACCGCGGCGATAGTCCGTCGGCAACGTCCGGGCAATGGTCGGCCAGGGCAAACGCCCGCTGCCAGGCGATCAGATCTCGGCAGTTCCGCGCGTGCGATGGGTTGCTCAGATCGGACACTCGGGGTATATGACGGAGATCAGCATCGCACGCCACCGCGCCGTCGGCGGGATCATCGGAATGCCCGGCAAGCCATCCTGACGCATGCCCTGCAGGGCGGCCCCCGCTCGCGCGGTTCCCTGCTCCCTGCTTCCTGCTCCCCAGTCTCGCCTGCCCCCCATGCCCAATCGCAGAGACTTCCTCAGAGTCACCACCGCCGCCGGTCTGGGAGCCGCGCTCTCGCGCACCGCCTCGGCCTTCCCCGTGCCGGTGCTCCTCACCCCCGAGCCGCGCGACGAGCCGCGCGACGTCGTCCTGCAGGCGCTGGACGCGGCGAAGCGCGCCGGCGCGTCGTACGCCGACGCGCGCGTCGGGCGCTACCGGCGCCAGTTCGTCGGCACGCGCGAGCAGCAGGTGACCGGCGTCAGCGACAGCGAGTCGTACGGGCTCGGCGTGCGCGTGCTGGTGGGCGGCGCGTGGGGCTTCGCGTCCACCAGCGACCTCTCGCGCGACGGCGTGCAGCGGGCGGCGCAGGACGCCGTGCGCATCGCCCGCGCGGGGCGCAGCGTGCAGAAGCGGCCGGTGGTGCTCGCACCGGTGACGCCCGTGCAGGGCACCTGGCGCACGCCCGTCCGGGTGGACCCCATCGACGTGCCGATCGAGGACAAGGTGCAGCTGCTGCTGGCCGCCAACGCGGTCGCGCTCAAGGTGCCGAAGATCCGCTTCGTCAGCTCCGGCGTCTCCGCGCTGCGCGAGGAGAAGACCCTCGCCACCACCGACGGCACGCTCGTCACGCAGACCTTCGTGCGTCTGGGCCCGAGCTTCACCGCGACGGCCGTCGCCGACGGCGGCTACGAGTCGTACACCGAGGAGCTGGCGCCGCGCGGCTCCGGCTGGGAGTACGTCACCGACATCGACATGCAGGGCAACGCCGAGCGGTGGGCGGCGCTGGCGGTCGAGAAGCTCTCGGCGAAGCCGGTGGAGGTGGGACGCTACGACCTGATCCTCGATCCCACCAATCTCTGGCTCACCATCCACGAGTCCGTCGGCCATCCCACGGAGCTGGACCGGGCGATGGGCTACGAGGCCAACTACGCCGGCACCAGCTTCATCGCGCCGCCCGAGGCGCAGATCGGGAAGCTGCGCTACGGCCCGGAGCTGATGAACATCCGCGCCGACCGCACGCAGCCCGACTCGCTGGCCCGCGTGGCGTGGGACGACGAGGGCGTGCCGGCCGACGAGTGGCTGCTCGTGGAGCGCGGGATCTTCAAGGACTACCAGACGACGCGCGAGCAGGCGGCCTGGATCGCCGACCTCACCGGCGTGCACCGCTCGCACGGCTGCTCGTTCGCGCAGTCCTGGGGCGACGTGCAGTTCCAGCGGATGCCCAACGTCTCGCTGATGCCGGGCCCGCAGGACGTCACGCTCGACGACATCGTGGCCGACACGAAGCGCGGCATCATCTTCAAGAACCGCGGCTCCTCGTCGATCGACCAGCAGCGCTACAACTTCCAGTTCAGCGGCCAGGTCGCCTACGACGTGCGCGACGGGAAGATCACGGGCATGGTGCGGAACGCCGCCTACCAGTCGCGCACCCCCGACTTCTGGAACTCGCTGGACATGATCGGCGGCCAGCGCAGCTACTGGCTGGGCGGCACCTTCTCCGACGGGAAGGGCGAGCCCGGCCAGGTGAACTCCGTCAGCCACGGCTGCCCGCCGGCGCGCTTCCGGAACGTGAACATCATCAGCACGGCCACGGCCGTCTGAGCGCAGCGCGCTCAGACGGCCGTGGCCGTGCTGAGCGCTCAGTGATCAGCGCTGAGCGCTCAGCGGAACGACCTCCGGCTGGCCAGTACTGGCCCATCCGAGGGTGTGCCCCTGATCGCTGAGCGCTGACCCCTCATCGCTTTCCTTCCCATGCCTCCCCTTCTCTCGCGCGAGCAAGCCAAGGCCATCACCGACCGCGCCCTCTCCTTCGCCACGGCGGACGAGACCCGCGTGAACCTGCGCGCCGGCTGGAGCGGCAATACCCGCTTCGCGGGCGGCGAGATCACCACCGCGGGCAGCACGACCGACACCGCGGTGACGATCACCAGCACCATCGGCCGGCGCCGCGCCTCGGCCTCCACCAACGTGCTCGACGACGCCGGGCTGCAGCGCGTCGTGCAGCAGGCCGAGCGGCTCGCCCGCCTGGCGCCGGAGGACCCGGAGTTCCTCCCCGAGCTCGGGCCGCAGCAGTACGTCTCGGTGGACGCCTACGCGGACAGCACCGCCGACCTGACCCCGGAGGCGCGGGCCACGGCCGTGCAGCGCGTGCTGGGTGGCGCGCGCGAGGCCGCCGGTGCCGCCAGCGTCCCCGCCGACGATCTCTTCGTCGCCGGCTTCCTGGAGGCCAGCGCCGGGGTCGCCATGGCCGTCGCCACCTCGAAGGGGCTCTTCGCCTACCACCCGGCCACCAGCGTCTCGCTCTCCACCACCGTCCGCACGCCCGACGGCACGGGCTCGGGCTACGCCGCCGCGGGCGCGAACGACTGGAGCCGGCTCGACCCCACCGGGATGGGCCGGCGGGCCGCACAGAAGGCCGTCGCGTCGCGCGACCCGCAGCCGCTGGAGCCCGGCCGCTACACGGCCATCCTCGAGGCGCGGGCCGTCGCCGACTTCATCCCGCTCCTCCTCCGCGCCCTCCAGGCGCGCACGGCGGACGAGGGGCGCAGCCCCTTCTCCAAGCCCGGGGGCGGCACGCGCGTGGGGGAGAAGATCGCCGACGAGCGCGTGACGCTGCTCTCCAATCCGGCGGACCCGGAGCTGCTCGCCCTCCCCTTCGACGAGGAGGGGCTGCCGGTGCGCGCCGCGACCTGGATCGAGCACGGCGTGCTGAAGGAGCTCGCCTACTCGCGCTGGTGGGCGGAGCAGAAGGGCAAGCAGCCCAGCGGCGGCGGCGGCCTGAAGATGCTCGGCACGGGCAAGAGCGTGGAGGACCTGATCGCCTCCACCGAGCGCGGCATCCTCGTCACGCACTTCTTCTACGTTCGCATGCTCGAGGCGCGCACGGTGACGCTGACCGGCCTCACCCGCGACGGCACCTTCCTCATCGAGCGCGGCAAGATCACGCGCCCGCTCAAGAACTTCCGCTGGAACGACAGCCCGCTCCTCGCCCTCAACCGCATCGAGGAGATCGGCCGCGCCGAGCGCGTGGAGCCGGGCCTGGTGATGCCGAGCCTGAAGATCCGCGACTTCAACTTCACGTCGCTCTCGGACGCGGTGTAGAAGGCGGGACCGGGGACCAGGAACGACCTCGGGAGGCCCCTGCTCCCTCTTCCCTCCTCCCTCTTCCCTGGTCCCCGGTCCCTCTCAGAACCTCCCCGAATCCGGCTCGAACGTCGTGTCATGCGCGGCGAGCGTCGAATCGGGCGCCGCGGACGTGTCGCGCGGGGCGGAGTCGAGGCCCGTGGGCTGGATGCGGAAGATGAAGGGGATCTGCACCAGCTGCTTGATCTTCTGCCCGCGCAGCTCCGCCGGGCGGAAGAGCATCCGGGGCAGCGCCTCGCGCACCGACTCGGTGAAGCGGCCGTGCGTGGATTCGAGGAGCACGAAGGTCGGCAGCTCGATGTGCCCCGTCGTGTCGACCACGAACTGCACCGTCACGCTCCCTTCCACGCCGGCCAGCCGCAGGCTGTCGGGATAGATCGGCGCGGCGCTGCGCGCGTCGTACGCCGCCGGGTTGTCGACCTGGCTGGCGAGGAAGACCGAGTCGCGGTCGATCTCGAACAGGTTCAGGTTCGCCGTGACGTCGAAGCTCGGCTCGGCCTCGTCGCCGGCGTCGCCGCCGGCCGGCACGCCCGTGCCCGGCAGCGGCCCGTCGGAGAAGGCGTTCGGATCCCCCTCGAGCGCCGCGTCGCCGAGGTGGCCGGGCAGCGGAGCGAAGGTCACGCGCTCCTCCATCGCGTTCGGCCCGGCCAGGGCGGCCGGCGGCGGGGCGAGGAAGACGATCCCCTCCGACAACGTCTGGGCCACGTCGGTCACCGAGTGGCCGGCGAGCGCGAGGATGCCGAGCGCCGCGCCGTGCAGCCCGACGCTCACCAGCGTGCTGCCCGGCAGCACCGTCCGCGGCCGCCGTCGGGCCGCGTAGACCCGTTCGAACATGGCGAACCTCCTGCGTGCGCGGGGGCGGTCGGCCGGCCCCGCGCTAGTGATCGTCGCCCGAGGGCTCGGGCGCCACGAAGACGATGGGCAGTTGCACCACCTGCCGGACGCGCTTGCCGTCGAGCAGCGCGGGGGTGAAGCGGGCGAGGTGCACGGCCCGCCGCGCCGCCACGGTGAACAGCGGATGCGTCGACAGGACCTCGCCGAACGTCTCCATGTCCGCCTCGCCGGTCGTGTCCACCACGAACTCCACCAGCACGCGCCCCTCGACGCGGGCGCGCAGCAGGGAGTCGGGATAGAGCGGGTGCACCGGCTGCGTGCTGTCCGGCCCCGCCGGCACGTCCACCTGCTCCGCCGAGTAGAGCCGCATGGACGCCACCAGGTTGGCCAGCTCCTGCGCGCTGATCCGCCGCTTGGGCTGCTTGCCCACCGGCGTCTCCACCCGCGTCCAGAGGGCGATGACGCCGCAGCGCCCCGCCCCGTTCATCCACATCAGCTCCGCCGGCACGGTCGCCGGCCCGGTATAGATCTCGATCCCCGCCAGCGAATGCGGCTCGAACAGGTCCGGGTCCAGGTAGCCGGCCGAGGCGGGCATCCCGTCGAGCCAGATGAGCGGGGTGCAGCTCTGGTTGCGGAAGGTGACGACGTGCTGCGCGCCGCTGCTGGAGATCCGCACGCCGGGCAGGGTGCGCAGCAGGTCGGAGACGAGCTGCGGCTTGCGCCGGTCGATCTCCTCGGCGGTGAAGAAGCGGCCGATGCCGCGCCGCCGGCGCTCGTTGAAGTCGCGCATCCGGCCGCTGAAGCTGCTGCGGTCGGCGTCCACCACCACCGGGGCCACCTGCTGCGGCACGGGGCGCAGGTGCACGCGGACGTCCGCCGTGGCGCCCGGCTCGATGGTGACGGCGATGCTCTCCGGCCGGAAGCCGAGCCGGCGCACGAGCAGCGTGCGGTCGCCGAGCGGGAGGGAGACGAGGCGGAAGGCGCCGTCGGAGCCGGTGGTGCCGCGGCCGAAGAGGCCGCGGATGGAGACCTGCGCGCCCGCCAGCGGCGCGCCGAGCGAGTCGAGGACGACGCCGGCGACGCTCCCCGTCTGGAGCCCGCCGGGCGCTGCGGTGGGCTGCTGGGCCGCGACCGGCGTGGCGGCCAGGAGGGCGGCGGCCAGCGTCGCGAGGGCGGGCCGCCGCCGCGGCGCGGGCGGGCTCGCGGCGCGCGGCGTGGGATGGGTGCTACGCGGACGGTGCGAGAACACGAAAATCTCCCGGGAGTGGAGGGAGGATCTCCTTGCTCGATAATGTCCGGAACATGGGCGACGCAAGAGTGCGACCGAACCACGCCCCAGGGGGCCGTTTCCCGGAGACCCGCCGCCGGCGGCCGACCCCGTCACCGGGGTGGTCGCCGCCCCGGGGGGCGTGCCAGATTGCAGGCGGCCCGGCCGACCGGCCGGGCCGCGTCGCGCCGGTCGCCCACGGGCGAGGCGTCCGACCGGCGGCCGCGCGCCGCCGGGAGCCACGCCGGCCTGCTCCTCCGTCCTGCGGGGTCCCGTCCCCGCATGCCATGCCATCTGCCGATCCAGAACGAACGACGTCCGGGAGCGGCATGCCAGCGCCGGCCTCCCCGGGCGGCGACCCCGCCGCCCCGGCGCCGAGCAGCCCTCCGCCGGCTCCCCCCGCGCCGGCCGCCGGCACCGGCGTGATCGACGGCGACACGGTCTTCCCCGACGACGGCCACCACCCGCCCGCCCATCCGACCGGCCGCCGCCTCGCCATCCTCACCCTGACCGCGCTCGGCGTGGTCTACGGCGACATCGGCACGAGCCCGCTCTACGCCCTGCGCGAGTGCTTCGCCCTGCACTACGGGTTGACGCCCACGCCGATCAACGTCTACGGCGTGCTCGCGCTGATCGTCTGGTCGCTGCTCCTCGTCGTCGCGGTCAAGTACATCGTCTTCATCATGCGGGCGGACAACCGGGGCGAAGGGGGGATCCTCGCCCTGCTCGCCCTCCTGCTGCAGCGGCAGCAGCGGGCGAGCGACGCCCGCCGCCGCGCGCTCTACGTGGGGCTCGGCCTCTTCGGCGCGGCGCTGCTCTACGGCGACGGCATCATCACGCCGGCCATCTCGGTGCTCGGCGCGATGGAGGGGCTGGCCGTCGCCACGCCGGCCTTCGAGCGCTTCATCATCCCCGTGTCGCTCGTCATCCTGTTCGCCCTCTTCTTCGTGCAGAAGAAGGGGACGGCGCGCGTCGGCCGCGTCTTCGGCCCGCTCGTCCTCGTCTGGTTCACGACGATCGCCGTGCTCGGCGTGCGCGAGATCGCCCTCGAGCCGCGCATCCTGCTGGCGCTCAACCCGTGGTACGCGCTGCGCTTCTTCCTCGAGCACGGCGTGCACGGCCTGGCCATCCTCGGCGCGGTGGTGCTGGCCGTCACCGGCGCCGAGGCGCTCTACGCCGACATGGGGCACTTCGGCCGCCGGCCGATCCGCCTCGCCTGGTTCGCGCTCGTGCTGCCCGCGCTGCTGCTCAACTACTTCGGGCAGGGCGCGCTCATCCTGCGCGATCCCGCCGCGGCCGCGAACCCGTTCTACCTGCTCGCGCCGCGCTGGTTCCTCTACCCGCTCATCGGCATCGCCACGCTGGCCGCCATCGTCGCCTCCCAGGCGCTCATCTCCGGCGCCTTCTCGCTCACGCAGCAGACGGTGCAGCTCGGCTTCAGCCCGCGCGTGCGCATCGTACACACGTCCAAGCACGAGCGCGGGCAGATCTACGTGCCGTCGGTCAACACGGCGCTGATGGTGGGCTGCCTCCTGCTCGTCCTCACCTTCCAGACGGTGAGCGCGCTCGGCGCGATGTACGGCATCGCCGTCACCGGGACGATGGTCATCACGAGCCTCCTCTTCGGCGTGATCGCGCGCACGCGCTGGCACTGGCCGCTCGCCCTCGTGCTGCTGCTCGAGGTGGGCTTCCTCACGATCGACGTCGCGTTCCTGGGCGCCAACGTCATCAAGATCCACGACGGCGGCTGGGTGCCGCTGCTCATCGCCGCGGCGCTGTTCACGCTGATGAGCACGTGGCGCGAGGGGCGCCACGTGCTGCGCGGCATCCTCCTCCGCAGCTCGCTGCCGGTCGAGCTCTTCCTGGAGGACGTGGCGCGCACCCGGCCCACGCGCGTGCCCGGCACGGCGATCTTCATGACGCCCGACCTCACCGGCGCCCCGGTGGTGCTCCTCCATCACCTCAAGCACAACAAGGTGCTGCACCAGCAGGTGCTGCTGCTCACCATCACCTCGGCGGAGGTGCCGGAGGTGCCCTCCTCGCACCGCCTCACGGTGGAGCCGCTCGGCCAGGGCTTCCACCGCCTGCACGCCCGCTACGGCTTCATGCAGCGCCCGGACATGCGCGACATCCTGGAGTGCGCCGAGGCCGCCGGCCTGCACGCCGGTCGGCCCACCGAGGTGTCGTACTACCTGGGCCACGAGCGCCTGCTGCCGACCGGCCGCTCGAAGATGGCGCGGTGGCGCAAGCGGCTGTTCGCGCTGATGTCGCGCAATGCGCAGCCGGCGACGGACTTCTTCGGGCTGCCGCCGAACCGCGTGGTGGAGCTCGGGGCGCAGATCGAGTTCTGAGGCGCGCGCCCTTCCGCCGGCCCGCCCGGCGGTGAGACATTGGGCGGCGACCCCGGGCGGTCAGTCCCGCTCTTCCCCGTCCTCCCCGCACCTCACCGATGATGCGACTCCACGCGCGCCTCGCCGCCGTCGCCCTCGCGGCCCTCGTGCTCGCCGCCTGCCGCGACGGCGACGCCCAGGCCGGCGCACCGGCGGCCGCGGCCGCCGGCTCGCCCGCCGGCGCGGATACCCCGGCGGCAACCGCATCGGCCGCGTCGGCCCGACGCACTCCCGACGGGGCGACCGCCGCCACCCCGGCGGCCGCCGCCTCCGCCGCTCCCTCTGCCGCCGCTCCCTCGGCCCCCACGTCGACGTCCGACGCGCCGTCACCGCCGACGGGCAACTATCCGTGCTACTACTACGGGATGAGCTACGCGCTCACCTCCAGCTCGCTCACGCAGGTGCGCGTGCTCGACGGCGCGCGGCTCGTCATCGCCGGCGACACGGTGCCCTTCCACCCCACCGAGGGCGACGCTTTCGCGCTGGAGGGCGGCCCCTTCCCGGGGCTCGTCTTTCACTTCCGCACCGGCGACGACGGCAAGGCGCAGCTCGTCCTCGTGCGCAAGGAGAACGAGGCGAAGGGGCACAAGATCGACGTCAGCGACACGTACTGCTACATCGAGTGAGATCCGTCGAGTGAGACGCGCGCGGGCCGCGCGTGCATCGCGCGGCCCGGCCGCCGCCGCTCACTCCAGCTCGTACCAGCGCGAGCCGGGCCGCAGCAGCCGCACGTGCGGCCGCGCCTCGTCCACGCGCCGGCGCGCCTCGTCGAGGCGCTCCCGCACGCGTTCCTGCGTCGTCGGCTCCAGCGCGTCGAAGCGGCGAAGCTCCACGTCCACGTCGGGCGCGCTGCGCAGGTGGATCCGGCCGCGCGGCAGCCGCTCGACGCGGAGCCGCTCGCCGCGCGCGCCAGGCGCCACTCGCAGCAGCCCGCGTGCGCCCGCCTCGGGGAGCAGGAAGCCGGTCCCGGGTGTGAGGCGCAGGAGCCCCGTGGCGTCGTCGTAGACCTCCGACGCCTTCGCCGTGCGGACGCGCACGTCGCGGTAGCGACCGCCGTCGTAGACGCGCAGCGTCACCTCGTCGCCGGCGTCGAGGTCGGCCAGGATGTCCTGGAGCCGCGCCGCAGTGGCCGAGGCGATCACGCGGTCGCCGGTGTCGGCGGGTGCGAGGCGCAGGTCCATGCCGTTCACCGCGGCGATGCGCGCCCCCTCGTAGATGCCGGCGCGCTCGGCCGGCCCGCCGGGGACGACCGATGCCACGAACGCGCCGAGCGTGTCGCGCACGGTGCCCGTGCTGGCCACGCTCACCCCCAGCACGGCCCGGTCGTCGTCGGCCCCCCAGAGGGCGGTGCGCGCCGGTGTCGATCCGGTGCGGGACTCGAGCGAGTCGGCGCGGACGGTGGCCACGCGCACCGTGCGCTCACCCCCGTCCCCAGCCACGCGCAGCGTCACCGCGTCCCCCGCCTCCACCCGCTCCAGGGCGCGGCGCAGCCGCCGCTCGGCCGCCGTGCGCAGCACCGGGTCGTCGAGGTCGGACTGGTCGAGACGGAGGCTGACGTCGCCGATGGCGGTGATGTAGTCGCCCGCCTCGAGCCCGGCCCGTGCCGCCGGGCTGTCCTCGGCCACCTCCTCGATCCGCAGCCCGCGGGTGCTGGGCTCGCCCAGGGTGACGCCGATGACCGCGCGGTCGCGGTCGAGCATGCCGAAGATTCGCGCGAAGATCTCGGGCGGCTGAGTCACGCGAGCCGGCGCCGGGACGCGGCGCGGCGTCGACGGGCGGCGGGATGGCGAATCCTGGGCCTGGAGCGGCACCGTCGCGAGGACGGCGCCGAGCAGGCAGGCGGAGAGTCGGATGGGTCGCATGGACGGACGCTGCAGAGGGTGTGTGCCGTGCCGCGGCGGCGCCACGCTCGTGCCGGGCCGCGCACCGCGATTCCTTGCCTTCGACACGGCCGCGCACGCCGACGGTTGCCGGCAGCGTTCCGCCGGCCCGCGCCGCGGCGCATATTGCCCCCGACCGCCGTCCCGAGGCCGCCCGTGATCCCGCACGCCCGCCGCGTCCCCGTCGCCCCGCCGGCGCGCGCCGCGCTGCCCGCCGCGCTGCCCGCCGCGTTGCTCGCCATCCTCCTCGCCGGCGCCGCCTGCCGCGGGCCGCGGGCCGCCGATGCTGCCGGCGAGGTGGCGTCGAGCGTGGCGGGCGGCGCGGTCGACAGCACCTTCGGCGCGACGATCGCGCGGCTCTCCGAGCCCGGCGGCTACTTCGACTCCGACAACCTGGTCTCCAACGAGACGTCGGTGCTCCACGTGCTCGGCGCCCTCGAGCGGCGCGGCACGCGCGGGGGCGCCTACGTGGGGGTGGGCCCGGAGCAGAACTTCTCCTACATCGCCGCCGTCCGGCCGCGCGTCGCCTACGTCATCGACATCCGGCGCGACAACCTGCTGCAGCAGCTCTGGTACAAGGCGCTCTTCGAGCTGGCGCCCGACCGCGCGAGCTTCCTCCTCCTGCTCACCGGCCGCCCGCTGCCCCCGGACGTGGCGCGGTGGCGCGACAGCACGCTGGAGGCGGTGATCGCGCTGGTGGATCGCACGCCGCCGGACAGCGCGGCCGCGGCCCGGGCGCGCGCACGGGTGGGCGAGACGGTGCTGGGCTTCGGCGTGCCGCTCGACACGGCCGACCGGGCCACCATCGCCCGCATCCACGACGCCTTCATCGAGGCCGGCCTCGACCTGCGCTTCACCAGCTTCGGCCGGCGGCCGCGCGCCTACTACCCCACACTGCGCCAGCTCCTGCTGGCCGAGGATCGCGACGGCAACCGGCTCGGCTTCCTGGCCAGCCCCGAGCGCTACGGCGTGGTGCGCCGGCTGGAGCTGGAGGACCGCGTGATCCCGGTGGTGGGCGACCTGGCCGGCAGCCACGCCCTGGCCGCCATCGGGCGGGACATCGCGCGACGCGGGCTCGTGCTCTCCGCGTTCTACACGTCGAACGTGGAGTTCTACCTGTGGGGCGACGGCACCTTCGAGCGCTTCGCGCGCACCGTCGCCACCCTGCCGCGCGACCGGCACAGCGTGATCATCCGCAGCTGCTTCGGCTTCGCGTGCGGGCCGGCGCACCCGGACGCGGTGCCGGGCCACTACAGCGTGCAGAGCGCGCAGGCGGTGGACGACTTCGTGGCGGCGCAGCGCGGCGGCGAGCTGGGCTCCTACACCGACGTCGTGCGCGCGCGGCTGCTGCCGCACTGAGCGCGACCGAGCGTGCCGGCGACGACGCGCCGCGTCGTCGCCGCGGCCGCGCTCGCCCCTTGGTGAGCGGGCCGGACCGCTTAGCTTGTGTTGTATGGGATCCCATACGAATCTCCGCCAGTCGACGGGAAGCCGCGACGCGCGGCGTGCCATGAACGCGCTGCGGCGCCTCGTGCACGCCCTCCGCGCCTCGTCCACGGCGGTCCAGCGAGATACGGGCGTCAGCGGCGCGCAGCTCTTCGTGCTGCAGCAGCTCGCCCAGCAACCGGTGGCGTCGCTCAACGAGCTCGCGGCGCGCACCCGCACGCACCAGAGCTCCGTCTCCGCCGTCGTCAGCCGGCTGGCCGAGCGCCAGCTCGTCACCCGGAACCCGTCGGCCGAGGACGGCCGGCGCACCGAGATCGCGCTCACCCCGGCGGGCGCCGCCGTGCTGGCCGATGCCCCGCCCACGCTGCAGACGTCGCTCGTCGCGGCGCTGCGCCGGCTGACGGCCGAGCAGTGCCGGACGCTGGCCGACGGCCTGGAGGCGTGGGTCGAGGCGGCCGGCGTCTCCGGCGGCGACGTGCCCCTCTTCTTCGAGCCGGACGTTCCCGGGAGGCCCGCATGAGCGAGCCTCCAGCGTCGAGCGGCTCGAATCGCTCGAACGGGTCCAGACCGTCCGGCGAGTCCGCCGCGCACGACCGGCGCCGGGGCCCGCGGCCCTCGGACGCCACCGACATCGTCGCCCCACACCGGCCGTCGTCGGCCGACGGCCTGCCGGTGGCGCCCTCGATGGCGCCGACGCTGGCTCGCGCCGAGGTGCTGGGTCCGGCCGAGGTCGCGCCGATCGACCGGCGGGCGGTGGGCGTCTCGGTGGCCGCGATCGTCATCGCCGTGGCCGCGGCGTTCATCGCCGTGCTGCTCACGCGGCTGATCGGCCTCGTCACCAACATCTCCTTCTACGGGCGCTTCTCCACCGCCTGGGTGGCGCCGACCACCGAGCACATCGGCCTCGGCGTGATGGTCGTGCCGGTGCTCGGCGCGCTCGTGGTCGGGGTCATGGCGCGCTACGGCAGCGCCGCCATCCGTGGGCACGGCATCCCCGAGGTGATGGAGAAGGTGCTGCACGGGCAGAGCCGCATCCCGGCACACGTCATGTTCCTCAAGCCGCTGTCCGCGGCCGTGGCCATCGGCACCGGCGGCCCGTTCGGCGCGGAGGGGCCGATCATCGCCACCGGCGGCGCGCTCGGCTCGCTGGTCGGGCAGGTGCTGCGGATCACCGTGGACGAGCGCAAGACGCTGCTCGCCGCCGGTGCCGCGGCCGGCATGACGGCCACCTTCGGCAGCCCCGTCTCGGCGGTGCTGCTCGCCGTCGAGCTGCTGCTCTTCGAGTACCGCCCCCGCTCGCTGATCCCCGTGGCCCTGGCCGCGGCCGCGGCCACCGGCGTGCGCATCGCGGTCGTCGGCTCCGAACCGGTCTTCGCCATCCCCGCGCTGACGCAGCCGTCGGGGCCGGCGCTGGCCGCCTACATCGTGCTGGGCGCCATCATCGGGCTGGTGGCCGTGGGGATCACGCGCATCGTCTACGGCATCGAGGACGCCTTCGACCGGCTCCCCATCCACTGGATGTGGTGGCCGGCGCTGGGCGCGGTGGTGGTGGGGGTCATCGGCTACTTCGAGCCCCGCTCGCTCGGCGTGGGCTACGACAACATCGACGCCATCCTCTCGGGGACGCTGGCGGGGCAGGCGCTGCTCGCGCTCGTCGTGCTGAAGTTCGTCTCGTGGGCCGTCTACCTGGGGAGCGGCACGTCCGGCGGCACGCTGGCCCCGCTCTTCACCTTCGGCGGCGGGCTGGGCGCGGCGCTCGGCGCCGTGGCGGTGGCCGTCGCGCCCGGCCTCGGCGTGGACGTCCACGTCGCCGCGCTCGTCGGCATGGCGGCCATCTTCGCCGGCGCCTCGCACGCGCTGCTCGCGTCGGTCATCTTCGCCTTCGAGACCACCCGCCAGCCGCTCGGGCTGCTGCCGCTCCTCTCGGGCTGCAGCGCGGCCTATCTGGTGGCGCTCCTGCTGCACCGCCACTCCATCATGACGGAGAAGCTGGCGCGGCGCGGCACGGCGGCGGGCACCGAGTACGTGGCCGACTACCTGGGCCAGATCCGCGTGGCCGACGCGGCCACGCGCGAGGTGGTGACGGTGAGCGCCGACGACACCGCGGACGAGGTGCGCGCCTGGCTGGCCACGGGCGCGGCGGGCGCCACGCACCAGGGCTTCCCGGTGGTGGACGCCGACGGGCTGCTGGTGGGCGTCATCACCCGCCGCGACCTGCAGGCGCCCGACGCGGCCGGCACGGTGCGCATCCGCGACCTGCTGCGCCGCCCGCCGGCGGTGGCCTACGAGGAGAGCTCGCTGCGCGAGGCCGCCGACCACATGGTGCGCGAGGACGTGGGGCGCCTGCCGGTGGTCTCGCGCGACGACCCGCGCCGCGTGACCGGAATCATCTCGCGCAGCGACCTGCTCACCGCGCACGCGCGGCGGCTGGACGCGGCGCACCGGCGCGAGCCGGGGATGATGCCCCTCACCGTCTCGGCGCGCCGCGCGGTGCGCCGCGCCGCGCGCCGGCGGGCCCGCGCGCGGCACTGAGCCAGGGGCGCGCGCGGCCCTGTCGCACTGCGCGCAGCGCTGACATCTTCGGGCCGCCCGTCGCACTCCCGCGACGGGCGGCCCGTCGTCGTGTGCCCTCCGGCCCCCCCCGCGCCCGCCCTGCCATGGCCCGCACGCCGCTCTTCCGGCTGGTCCGCCGCTCGCTGCTGCTGGCGCAGCAGTCGCTGCACGGCCCCCTCGCGCCCGACGAGCTGGTGGAGCGCGCCGCGGCGGCGCGCCTCCGGCAGCGGGCGGCCCGCGACGGCCTGCTCGAGCGCCCCGTCTCCCGCCGCGACTTCCTGGCCGCCACCGCGGCGATGGGGGCGGTGGCCGCCCTCGACGCCTGCGCCCCACGCCAGCCGGCCGGCATCCCGCCGGCGCAGCGCGAGCGGGAGCGACCGGTAGTGATCGTGGGTGCCGGCATCGCCGGACTCACCGCCGCCCATCGGCTGCGCCAGGCCGGGGTGCCGGCGCGCGTCTTCGAGGCGCAGAGCCGCGTGGGCGGGCGCATGTACTCGCTGCGCGGCCACTTCCCCGACGGCCAGGTGGTGGAGCTCGGCGGGGAGCTGATCGACACCGGCCACGAGCGCATCCGCGCTCTGGCCGCGGAGCTCGACATCGCGCTCGACGACCTGGCCACCGACGACCCTGCGCTCGCGCACGACGTCTGGTGGTTCGGCGGGCAGCGCCGCACCGACGCCGAGGTGGTGACGGCCTTCCGCCCGATCGCCGCGGCCATCGAGCGCGACCTGTCCACGCTGCAGGGGGACGGCGACGTCACGTACGACGCGCCGAAGGGCGGTGAGACGCTGGACCGCCTCTCCATCGCGCAGTGGCTGGACCGCGCCGGCGCGTCGGGATGGATCCGCACGCTGCTGGAGGTGGGCTACACGACCGAGTTCGGCCTCGAGCCCGGCGAGCAGTCGGCGCTCAACCTGCTGACGATGATCGGCACCGAGCCGGACGAGTTCCGCATCTTCGGCGAGAGCGACGAGCGCTTCCACGTGCGCGAGGGCAACGACCGCATCCCGCTCGCGCTGGCCGAGCGGCTGAGCGGCGCGATCGAGACGGGGCACGTGCTGGAGGCGGTGACGGGGAGCGGCGGCGGCTACGTGTGCACCTTCCGCCGCGGCGCGGCCACGGTGGACGTGCCGGCCGACCAGGTGCTGCTGGCCATCCCGTTCACGTTGCTGCGCGAGGTGTCGCTGCGCGGCATCGCGCTGCCGCCGGCGAAGCGGCGCGCCATCGCCGAGCTGGGCTACGGCACCAACGCCAAGCTGATGATCGGCTTCACGGAGCGTGTGTGGCGCACGCGGCACGGCTCCAACGGCAGCACGCTCGCCGACCTGCCCTACCAGCTCACCTGGGAGACGAGCCGGCTGCAGTCGGGCGCGAGTGGCGTGCTGACCAACTTCACCGGCGGCCGCCACGGCATCTCGTTAGGCAGCGGTACCGCGGCCGAGCAGGCGGCGCTGACGACGCGCGACCTGGAGCGCGTCTTTCCCGGCGTGCAGGCAGCGCGCGCCAGCGCGACCGAGGCCCGCTTCCACTGGCCAAGCTTCCCGTGGACGAAGGGAAGCTACGCCAGCTACCGCCCCGGCCAGTGGACGGCGCTGCGCGGCGCGGAGGGGGAGCCGGTGGGCAACCTCCACTTCGCCGGCGAGCACTGCTCCCTGGCCGCGCAGGGCTTCATGGAGGGCGGCTGCGAGACGGGGGAGCGGGCCGCCGAGGCGATCCTGGCGGCGCGCGGGGTGCGGCGGAGTGGGGGAGGGCAAGCGCTCAGCGCTCAGCGCGCAGCGGTCAGCGTAACGACCTCTGATGGGCCACTACTGGCCCGCCCGAGGCTATTCCCCTGGTCGCTGATCGCTGAGCGCTGAGCGCTCGCCGTCCCTCACACCACGATGTTCAGCAACCGCCCCTTCACGAAGACGATCTTCTTCGGCTCGCCGGTGACGAACTTGGCGATCTGCGGCTCGGCCATCGCGGCGGCGTAGGCGCCCTCCTGCGTGACGTCGGGCGACACCGAGATCGTGCCGCGCAGCCTGCCGTTCACCTGCACGGCCAGCTGCACCGTCTCCTCGGCGGCCAGCGCCGGGTCGAACTCCGGCCACCCCGCGTCGAAGACGCTCGTCGCGCCGCCCAGCGCCTCCCACAGCTCCTCGGCCACGTGCGGCGCGAAGGGCGCGACGAGCTGCACGAGCGGCTTCACCTCGGCCACGTGCACCTGCCGCTCGCCGGCGCGCAGCACGTTCATGTACTCCATCATCGCGGCGATCGCCGTGTTGTAGCTCAGGCGCGGGATGTCCTCCCCCACCTTGCGGATCGTCTGGTGCAGCTTGCGCAGCACCCCGCGGTCGGCACCCTGCTCCCTGCTCCCTGCTCCCTGCTCCCTCGCCTCGTACACCGACGTCCACAGCCGGTCGAGGAACCGCTTCACGCCGGAGATGCCGCTGTCGCGGAAGTCCCCACCCTGCTCGTAGGGCCCGAGGACCATGAGGTAGGTGCGGAAGGCGTCCGCGCCCCACGCGCTCATGTACTCGTCCGGGTTCACCACGTTGCCGCGGCTCTTCGACATCTTGGCGCCCTCGCGGATGATGAGCCCGTGGGCGCGGAAGCGGGTGAACGGCTCCTCGAACTCGAGCAGGCCGGCGTCGTGCAGCACCATCGTGATGAAGCGCGCGTAGAGCAGGTGCAGCACGGCGTGCTCGTTCCCGCCGATGTACGAGTTCACCGGCAGCCACTTGCGCGTCAGCTCGGCGTCGAAGGGCACGTCGTCGCGGCGCGCGCTGGGATAGCGCAGGAAGTACCAGGCGCTGTCCAGGAAGGTGTCGCTGACGTCCGTCTCGCGCCGCGCGCGGCCGCCGCACGTCGGGCAGTCGGTGTAGTACCACTCCTCGTGGCGGGCCAGCGGCGAGACGCCGGTGTCGTCGGGCCGGAAGTCCTCGATGTCGGGGAGCACCACCGGCAGCTGCTCCTCGGGCACGGGCACCGTGCCGCACCGCTCGCAGTAGAGCACCGGGATCGGCGGCCCCCAGTAGCGCTGCCGCGAGATGCACCAGTCGTGCAGGCGGTAGTTCACCTGCGGCTCGGCCGCACCGCGCTCGGCCAGCCACTGCGTGATGGCCTGCTTCCCCTCGGCCACGCTCAGCCCGTCGAACTCGCCGGACGCCACCAGGCGCCCGCCCTCGTTCTCGGTGTAGGCGGCGGCCAGCGGGGTGTCGGCATCCTCGTTCTCCGCCGCCACCACGCGCACGATGGGCAGGTCGAACTTCTGCGCGAACTCGAAGTCGCGCTCGTCGTGCCCGGGCACGGCCATGATCGCGCCGGTGCCGTACTCCATCAGCACGTAGTCGGCGATCCAGATCGGGACCAGCGCGTTGGTGGCCGGGTTCACCGCGTACGAGCCGGTGAAGACGCCCGTCTTCTCCTTGTCGCCCACCACCTTGCGGCTCACCAGGTCCTGGTGCAGCACGCGCTCGCGATAGGCGCTCACCGCGTCGCGCTGCGCGTCGGTGGTGAGCGCGTCCACCAGCGGGTGCTCCGGCGCCAGCACCAGGTAGGTGGCGCCGAACACCGTATCGGGGCGCGTGGTGAAGACCACGATCCGGTGCGCCGACATCACCGCCGGATGCTCCTCGGCCAGCTCGGCGTCGGCGTCGGGCGCGACGGCGCCGTGCACCGGCGCCAGGAAGGTGAGCCGCGCGCCCTCCGAGCGCCCGATCCAGTTCCGCTGCGCCGTCTTCGTCGTCTCCGACCAGTCCAGCCAGTCCAGGTTGTCGAGCAGCCGCTCGGCGTACGCGCTGATGCGGAAGAACCACTGCTCCAGCTCGCGCTGCTCCACCGTGCTGCCGCAGCGCTCACACTCGCCGGCGATCACCTGCTCGTTGGCCAGCACCGTCTTGCAGCTCGGGCACCAGTTGACGGCCGCCGTCTTCTTGTAGGCCAGCCCCTGCTTGTAGAGCTGCAGGAAGACCCACTGCGTCCACTTGTAGTAGTGGGGGTCCGTGGTGTCCACCGCATAGCGCCAGTCCACCATCAGCCCGGCGCGCTCCAGCTGCCGCTGGAAGTTGGCGACGTTGCGCGGGATGAGGCGCATGGGGTGCTCGCCGACCTTCAGCGCGTAGTTCTCCGAGTGGATGCCGAACGCGTCGTAGCCCAGCGGCTCGAAGACGGTGTGCCCCTGCAGCCGCTGGAATCGTCCATAGATGTCGTTCCCCGTGAAGGCGAAGAGGTTGCCGACGTGCAGCCCCTCCGCCGACGGGTACGGGAACATCATGAGCGCGTAGAACGGCCGCTCGCCGCCGGCGAGGTCGGTGTGGTTGGTGCCCCGCTCGCGCCAGCGAGCCTGCCACTTCTGCTCGACGGCGGTGGGATCGTACGGCGGCACGTCACCCGTGCGCGGCTGCTGCGTGTTCGATGCGGTCATGACGAGACGTCGGGCGTGACGAGCGCCCGCTGAGGATGAGGATCGTGACTATTCACAACAACTTAGCCGGTGGCGCGCGTCCTTCCAAGGCGCCCGGACGCGACGTCCTCTCGGCCGGCCCGCTGCAGCGGCTGGCCGGCGGCGGCGCCCTGCTCGGCCTGATCGCCCTCGCCCTGCTCGTCTGGTGGGGGCGCGGCGTGCTGCCGGCGCTCCTCACCCCCCGCGTGGGGCTCCTCCTGCTCGGGCTCGCGCTGGCGCTGGCGCTCCTCCTCACCACCGGCTTCCTCCTCCTCCTCGTCGCCCCCGCGCTCAACGGCTCGGCCGCCGCGCTGGCGGAGACGGCGGAAGCGGTGGCGAGCGGCGACCTCACCCTGCAGGTGACCGGCGCGCACGGGGCGGGGCAGCTCAACCGCGTCTGGCGCGCGGTGGGTCGCATGCTGGCCTCGCTGCGCCGCCTCGCCCTCGCGCTGCGCGCCGCCTCACACGACGCCGCCGCGCTGGCCTCGCAGATCACCGCCGGCGCCGACACCGTCGCCAGCCGCGCCGCGGAGACGGCGCGCACCTCGCTGACGCTGAGCCAGGAGGCGGCGACGATGGCGGGCACGATCGACGCCCTGGCCAGCGACGCCGAGCGCCTGACCGACATCGCCGCCGACGTGGCCATGGGCGCCCACGAGGCACTGCTCCGCAACGGCCAGCTCCGGGCGCTCACCGCGGTCAGCCGCGAGCGGCTGGACCATGGATCGCGGGCGCTCGGACGGCTCGGCGAGGAGATCCGTGAGAGCGCCGAGTCGGTGGAGGCGCTGGCCCTGGCCTCGGAGGAGATCCGCAGCTTCGTGGCGCTGGTGCAGAAGATGGCGAAGCAGTCCAAGCTGCTGGCGCTCAACGCGGCGATGGAGGCGGCGCGCGCCGGCGAGCAGGGAGACGGCTTCGCCGTGGTGGCCGCGGAGGTGCGCCGCCTCGCCACCGACTCGACGCAGGCCGCCAAGCGCTCGGAGGCGGCGGTGGCCGCCATCCTCGAGCGCGTGGAGCACTCGCGCACGCTGACCGGCCGCGCGGTGGAGACGGTGGGCGCGGTGCTCGACGCCACGAGGGCGGGCGACGCGGCCGCCGCCGCGGTGGAGGCGGCGGTGCTCTCCAGCGAGGAGTGGAACGGCTCGGTGGAGCAGGCCGCCGGTCAGACGAGCCGCCTGGTGAGCGAGATGACGGAGCGGCTGGACGCCCTCGCCCGCGGCACGCAGGGGTTCGTCGTCGCCATGCGCCAGGTGGCGGCGACGAGCGAGGAGCAGCGCGCCAGCACGCGGGAGATCGCCGACGCCGCGTCCAGCCTGTCCGACGCCGCCAGGCGGCTGGCCGAGCTGGTGGAGACCTTCCGACTGGATGAGGCCGGGGAGCGGCTGGCCGCGGCGCGGCGCTCGGACGGGGCGCGCTACCGGGCGTCGCGGCCGACGCCGGCCATCGTGGCGGCCATGCGCTGACGCGCCTGGGCGGGAGACGGGTGGCCGCTCACTCACCCGTCTCCAGCACCCACCCCGTCCGCTCCCCCTCGCGCACCAGCGCGAAGCCGCCGAAGCGCCCCACCACCACCGCCTCGCGCGGTGCGGCCAGGCTGTCCACCACCACGGCCGCCACGCGGGGCGCGGCGCGCAGCACCGTGCCGGCGGCCAGCTGGCGGCGGCGCAGCGCGCCGTCCAGCGGCTCGGTGGCCCGCGCGCTCACCCACCCGGCCCGGCCGTCCGGCAGCCGCACGAAGTAGGATGCCCCCGCCGCGCCCAGCACGCGGAGCGGCGTCCCGACCTCCAGCCGCGCGCCGGTGTCGTCGTCGAGCGCGGCGCGGAAGCTGGCGCGCGACGCCGTGCGTCGCCCCTCGCCCAGGGCGGCCAGGGTGGCGGTGATCTCGCGCGGGCGCGCCCGCGGCACGTACACGAACGGGAACGGATCCACCGGCCCGCGCGCGTAGATGCCGAAGTGCAGGTGCGGCGGCGTGGTGCGCGCGTTCCCGGTATTGCCGACGAGCCCCAGCGTGTCGCCGGCGCGCACGCGCTGCCCCGGCACGACGAGCACCGTGTCCAGGTGCGCGTAGTAGAGCGACTGCCGCGCGTGATCGTCGCGCAGCCAGACGAGGTTGCCGCCGAGCCGGCTCGGCGTGGTGGAGCGCACGTAGCCGTCGGTGGCGGCGAGCGCCGGCGTGCCCCGCGGCGCGAAGATGTCGATGCCGTGATGCTCGCGTGCCCCGCCGTCGCGCGCCGCGCCGAAGCCGCTGCGCACCGCGCTCGTGCTGCGCCCGGCCACCGGGAAGACGGCCAGCGAGGCGGTGGCGCGCAGCGTGACCTCGTAGCGCAGGCCGCGCAGCAGCTCCGGCTGCAGGCGCAGCACGTAGACGGCGTCGCGGCGGGCCGTCACCTCGAGCGGCGCGAGCGTGCTGTCGGCGCTGGCCACGCGCTCCAGGTCGTCCAGCGTGTCGCGCGGCACCACGAACAGGTCCACGAACAGCATCGCCGTGGAGTCGCCCTGCCGCGCCACCTCGGCCACCAGCCGCTGTCCGTGGCGCAGGCGCACGGCGAGGGCGACGGCGCGCGCCTCGTCACCGGCGAAGTAGCCCGCCGTGCGGAAGGGGAGCTCGACCGGCACCGGGTGCGCGACGGCGCTGTCGGCCGCGGCCAGCCAGGCGCGGCCCAGCGCCGTCGCGTCCAGCCCCGCGTCGCGCAGCCGCTCGGCGTACCCCTCGTGTGGCGTCTCGGGGGCCAGCCGTTCCATGAGCGGCGTGGCGCGATCGCAGGCGGCGAGGAGGACGAGCAAGGCCGCCGCACGGCGCACGCGGCACGGCGCACGGAGCCGCCCGAGGAAGGCGTGCGCCTCGCCACCTGCCCCGTGCCGCGGCTGCTTCCGCATCCGTCACCTACCGCGCCGGCAGCATGGCGCCCCCGGCCTGCCCGCGCGGCCGCTCCTCCGCCTTGAACAGGTACGCGCAGTCCAGCAGCCGCGCCCCCTGGGCGTCCGCCACGGCGTACTTGGCGCCCGCATAGGCCGTGGCACCGGCGAATTCGCCGCGCTTGTTGATGGCGTAGTACTGGAGGTCGAAGTACGGGCGCCCGCGCTCGCCCAGCAGCCGCGGCTCGGTCATCGCCAGCACGCGCTCCATCACCTTCATGAGCGCGGCCTCCGGCGTCATCCCCTGGCGCATGAACTCCACCGCGAGGAAGGCGCCGCACACCTTGATGTTGGCCTCGCCGCGCCCGGTGGAGCCGGCCGCTCCCACCTCGTTGTCGCAGTACTGCCCGGCGCCGATGATCGGGCTGTCGCCCACGCGCCCCGGGATCTTCCAGCTCAACCCACTCGTCGTGGTCACCGACCCGATGTCGCCGGTGGCGGTCACCGCGCACATGTTGATCGTGCCGGTGGTGTAGGGCACGCCGTGCTCGTCGTACTCCAGCTCCTTGCCGCCGGACCCGGCCCCGCCGGGCGCACGACGGCGCGGCTGGTCGGGCACGTCGAGCCAGTTGTCGCCCGGGTTGACGCGCGACTTCCAGCGCAGCCACGCCTGCCGGCTCGCCTCGGTGAGCAGCTCCTGCTCCTCGAAGCCCATCATCAGCGCGAAGCGCTTGGCGTCGTCGCCCACCAGCATGATGTGATCGGTGTGGTCCATCACCGCCTTGGCGACGAGCGACGGCGTGGCGATCCCCTCCAGCGCGGCCACCGCGCCGGCGCGCTTCGTGGGGCCGTGCATGCAGCTGGCGTCGAGCTGCACCACCCCCTCGGCGTTGGGCAGCCCGCCGAGCCCCACCGACTGGTCCTCGGGATCGAGCTCCTGGATGTTAACGCCGGCGATCGCCGCGTCGAGCGGGTCGGCGCCCTGCTGGAGCATCTCGTATGCGCGCGCGACGCCGCGGATGCCGTTGGCCGAGGCGACGACGGCGGGCAGGCCGGCCCGCGGGGCCGGGACGGCCGCGGCGCGCTCGACGACGGTGATGACGGACGCCGCCGCCGGCCGGGCCAGCGCCGTGCCGGCGGCGGCCGCCGCGCCGACGCCCAGGAAGTCGCGACGGGAGATGCTCATGCCTGCCTCCAGGAGGTTGGGGATGGCCTACGTTACCGGCCGGCGGCGGCGGGGGAAAGGCGACGCGGCCCGCGCCCCCGCACCGGGACGTCGCGGCCGCTTCCGGCGCGCCTTAGCTTTGAGCCCATGCCGACCGACATCACCGCCGCGGAGCTCGCTGGGCTCCGCTTCCTGGACGGGCTCTCCGACGCGCAGCTGGCGCGGCTGGCCGACGTGGCCGAGCAGGTGACGCTGGAGGGCGACGCCGTCGTCTTCGCCGAGGGCGACCCGCGCCGCTACGTCTTCGTCATCGTCAGCGGCTCCATCGCCATCGAGCAGAGCCAGCAGGGGCGCGCGATGCGGCTGGCCACCTTCGGCTCCGGCGACCCGGTGGGCGAGGGCGCGCTGCTCGACGAGGAGCGGCACGGCACCACCGCGCGCACCCTGCGCCGCACGACGGTGGTCCGCTTCCCCTGCGAGCGGCTGGACGCGCTGCTCGAGAGCGAGCCGGCGCTCTACGCGGCGCTCGTCTCCCGCGCCGCGCGGGCCATCGCCCGCCGCCTGCGCGCCGCCGACGCCACCCTCGTCGGCCGCGGCCGCGCGCTCGGCTTCACCAGCGGCCGCGTGCGGCTCGAGCACGACCTGCTCGGCGAGCGGCCGGTGCCGGAGGAGGCCCTCTACGGCGTGCAGACGCTGCGCGCCCTGGAGAACTTCCCCATCACCGGCGTGCCGCTGCGCGAGTTCCCGCTCCTCATCGGTGCGCTGGCGGCCGTGAAGGAGGCGGCGGCGCTGGCCAACAAGGAGCTCGGCCTGCTCCCGTCCGAGATTGCCGACGTCATCGTGCGCGCGGCGCGCGAGGTGCGCACCGGACGGCACCACGAGCACTTCCTGGTGGACATGATCCAGGGAGGCGCCGGCACGTCCACCAACATGAACGCCAACGAGGTGATCGCCAACCGCGCCCTCGAGCTGCTGGACCGGCAGCGTGGCGAGTACGACGTGGTGCACCCGAACAACCACGTCAACCTCAGCCAGAGCACCAACGACGTCTACCCCACCGCCATCAAGCTGGCCCTGCACGACGCCATCGCCGAGCTGCAGACGGCGATGCGCGACCTGGTGGCCGCGTTCGAGGCGAAGGGCCGGGAGTTCGCCGGCCACCTGAAGATGGGGCGCACGCAGCTGCAGGACGCGGTGCCGATGACGCTGGGGCAGGAATTCCTGGCCTTCGGCCACACGATGGCGGAGGACGTGGACCGGCTGGGCGAGGCGCAGGCGCTGATCCGCGAGATCAACATGGGCGCGACGGCCATCGGCACCGGGATCAACGCGCCACCGGGCTATGCCGAGGCGGTGCGCCGGCACCTCTCGGCCATCACCGGCATCGACCTCATCACCGCGCCGGACCTGGTGGAGGCGACGGCCGACACGGGCGCCTTCGTGCAGCTCTCCGGCGTGCTCAAGCGCTGCTCGGTGAAGCTGTCCAAGATCTGCAACGACCTGCGCCTGCTCAGCTCCGGCCCGCGCGCCGGGCTGGGCGAGATCAACCTGCCGCCCATGCAGCCGGGCTCCTCGATCATGCCGGGCAAGGTGAACCCGGTGATCCCGGAGGTGGTGAACCAGGTCTGCTTCGAGATCATCGGCGGCGACGTGACGGTGACGCTGGCGGCCGAGGCGGGCCAGCTCCAGCTCAACGTCTTCGAGCCGGTGATCGCCTACCGCCTGCTGCGCGGGCTGGACTCGCTGAAGCAGGCCTGCCTGGTGCTGCGCGAGCGCTGCGTGGCCGGGATCACGGCCAACCCGGACCGCATGCGCTGGTTCGTGGAGCACTCGATCGGCATCGTCACCGCGCTCGTGCCGGTGATCGGCTACGAGCCGGCGACGGACATCGCCCGGACGGCGCTGACGACCGGACGCGGCGTCTTCGACCTGGTGCTCGAGCGCGGCCTGCTGACGCGCGAGGAGCTGGACCGGGTGCTGAATCCGGAGGCGATGGCGGGGAGGGCGAGCGATCAGCGCTGAGCGCTCAGCGGTCAGCGTAACCCCCTCGGACTGGCCAGTACTGGCCCGATTGAGGTCGTTACGCTGATCGCTGTTCGCTCAGCGCTGATCGCTACTCACCCGTCCCTCAGTCGCGCGCGAATCCAGAGAGCGTCTCCCCCATCCGGTCGATCGCGTCGCGGGCCCGCCACCGATCGGTGCCGTTGTAGAGGAAGGCGAAGGCGAGGATCTCGCCGTTCTCGGCGGTCGTGTAGCCGGCCAGCGCGATCACCTCGTCGGTCGTCCCGGTCTTGGCGTGCAGGTTCCCCTGCGCGGGGGAGGCGCGCATGCGCAGGCGCAGCAGCTCCGACTCGCCGGCCACCGGGAGCGAGGCGTGGAAGGCGTCGGACCATGGCGCCTCGTGCGCGTAGGCCAGCAGCTTGGCCATCGCCCGCGGCGTCACGCGATCGAGCACCGACAGCCCGCTGCCGTCGGTCGCCACCACGGCGTTGGACGTCACCCCCACCTCGCGCGTGAGGAAGGCCCGCAGCACCGCGTCGCCGTGCTCGGCGGAGCCCACCTCGGTGCCGCTCGGGCCGCGCGCGGCGTTGCGGAAGATGAGCTCCGCGTAGTGGTTGATGCTCTCGCGGTTCATCGCGGCCAGCAGGTGCGAGAGCGGCGGCGAGGGGAGTGCGCCCACCGGCTCGGCGCCGTCGGGGGTGGGGCCCAGGCGCACGCCGCCGTCCACCGTCACGCCGGCCCGGCGGAGCGCCTCGCGGAAGGCGCCGGTCACGGACGGCGCGGGGTCGGGGATCACCATCTGCACGCGCCGCGGCGCCGCGCGGGTGCCGATCCAGCCGCGCACCTCGAACCCGCCCTCGGGGCGGTTGATGACCACGATGCTGCTCCCGCGGCCCGCGCGCGTGCGCACGCGATTGACGATCGGCACGCCGGTCGTCGCCGGCTCGAAGGTCACGCGCGCGGCAGCCCCGGCGCCCTGCGGCGCGACGGTGATCCAGGCCACGTTCTCGTTGATGGAGAGCGCCGACACCGGCGCCGCGTAGGCGAGGTGCAGGTACGTCTCCTTCCACCCCGCCGGCACGAGCCGCGTCTCGAACGCGGTGGGGTCGCCGACGATGCTTCCCGTCACGTGCCGCACGCCGGCGCCGGCCACGACGTGCGCCAGCAGGTCCACCGGCGCCTCCGGGCCGCCCGAGAGGTAGCGGCCCGAGAAGGCGGGGTCGCCGGCGCCGCGCAGCACGAGGTCGCCCTGCACCGTGCCGTCCGCCAGCAGGGGCCCGGTGCGGTAGACGGTGGTGCGGAAGCGGTGGTCGGGCCCCAGCCGCCGGAGCGCCAGCGCGCTGGTCATCAGCTTCATCGTCGACGCGGGCTGCATCGGCTCGCCGGCGTTGAGCGCATAGAGCGTGTCGCCGCGCGTCAGCGAGAGCACCATCACGCCCCACGTGCCGCTGCGCGTCGACTGGCCGATCATCGTCGCCAGGTCGGCGGCCAGCGCCTCGCGCGAGCGCGGCGTGGTGGGCCCCGGCGGCCGCGGGGGACGTGCCGCCGCGCGTCGGGCGGTGCGGGTGCGGCTCCGCTGCGCGTCGCTCGTCGCCGGCGGCGCCGTCGTCACGGCAACGAGCAGGAGGGCGAGCGCGAGGCGGAGGCGGCGGGCGGGACCGCGCCGGGCGGCAGCGTGGGAGAGGGTACGAGGCAGCGGAGTCATCGCGGGCGCTGGCGTGGCAACGGGCGTTCCATCACCCCGCGCCTCACACCTTGAGGAACACGCCGCGCCAGTGCAGCACGAGCAGCACGAGGTACCAGAAGAGGACGAAGGTGAGGGCGAAGAGCAGCGATGCGTCGCGCGGCGCCAGCCACGACGCGTACAGCGAGCGGTAGATGGCGGCCTGCAGCGACACCGTCTCGCCCTGGTACGACACGTGGATGACGGAATAGATGAGCCGCGCCATCAGCCCGGAGCCCACGAAGGCGAGGATCGGGTTCATCCCGAAGACGATCCACGGCCTCGTCCACCACGTGCTGCGCCGCACCTCCACCAGCCACATGCAGGTGGCCAGCGTCACCGCCGCCATCCCGGCGGTGAAGACGACGTACGAGCTGGTCCAGAGGCTCTTGTTGATCGGGAAGCCCCAGTTCCAGACGAGGCCCGCCACCATGCCCAGCGCGCCCACCGCGAAGAGGCCGTTGAGCCGCTCCGCCAGCGGGGTCGGCCGCGCGATCCAGCGGCCGGCCATGACGCCGAGGATGACGGTGCCCACCGCCGGGACGGTGGAGAGGAGCCCCTCCGGGTCCCAGGTCACCGCGTTCACCCAGAGGTGGTTCCCCCACCGCCCCCAGTCGAGCAGCAGCCGGTCCAGCCAGGCGGCGGTGGTCCGCGACGGCTCGGCGATGGCCGCCATTCCGGTCTCGCCGGTCACCGGGACGGGCACGGCCATCATCACCGCCCAGTAGCCGAGCAGGATGACGGCGAGCATCGCGAGCTGCGTGCGCAGGCCGGTGCGCAGCGTGAGCAGCGCGCCGATCACGTAGGCCAGGGCGATGCGCTGCAGTACGCCGAGGAAGCGGATCTCGAGGAAGCGGTGGCCGACGCGCTGGAGGAAGGTGGGGTCGTCCACCCCCGGCACCGCGCCCCAGGTGAAGCCCGGGAACCAGGCGAGGAAGAGCCCCAGGAGGAAGATCAGCCCGCCGCGCCGCAGGATCTGCCGCACCAGCGCCCCGTCGTCGTCGCCCCGCGCCCGCCGCGCCGAGAGCGAGAGGTGCGTGGTGATGCCGACGATGAAGAGGAAGAAGGGGAAGATGAGGTCCGTCGGCGTCCAGCCGTGCCAGGGCGCGTGCTCCAGCGGCGGGTAGATGGCGCTCCACGTGCCGGGGTCGTTGACGAGGAGCATCCCGGCGATCGTGAGCCCCCGGAAGACGTCGAGCGAGACGAGCCGCTCGCGCGTCGGCGCCCGGCGGGGCGGCGCCTCGGCGGCCACGCCGAGCGGCGGGGCGGCGGCGGTCGGTGGGGCGGCGGGCGCGGGTGGGGCGGCGGGGGGGATGGTGGGCGCGCTCATATGAGTACGGCTGGCGGGTACGGCTGGCGGGTACGGCTGGCGGGTACCGCTGGCGGGGCGGCGGGGTGGGCGCGTCGGGCCGGGCTCACCGCTCCGGCGTCGCGCGGGGCCGCGCTCGACGCGGGCCCGACTGCATTGTCGCACGCGGAGCCTCCGTTGTCGAGCCGAGGCCGAGCCCGGAACGACGCACCCCTCCGCTCCCGGGCCGGGAGCGGAGGGGTGCGTGACGCGAGCGATCGCCGCTCAGCCGAGCATGCCGAGCCGGATGGCGATCTGGCCGAAGAGGAAGAGGAACGCGACGAGCGTCCCGGCGGCGATCAGGAACGGGCCGGTGAAGAGCGCCCGGACGAGCTTGTGGTCGTACTTGAGGTGCATGTAGAAGAGCACGACCGTGGCGAACTTGACGGCCGACATGACGAGGAGCAGCGGCACGAAGATGCGCGACTCCACGAGGGCCGGGACGTAGTAGACCCAGACCTCGACCGCGGTGATCAGCGTGAGGAAGACGCCGACCACGACGTACGTCTTCCACGACGGGTGGTGCACGTCGGAGTGCACGGCGGGCGAGGGCGGGTGATCGACGTGGTGGCCGGCGGCGGCAGGATGCTGAGCCATGCGTGCCTCGCTCACTTGATCAGGTAGACGAGCGTGAAGATCGCGATCCAGACGACGTCGACGAAGTGCCAGTAGAGGGCCGAGAGGTCCACGTTGAGGGCATCGTCGGGGCCGAGGCCGCGCTTGACGTCGATCGCGAACAGCGACCAGAGCCAGAGGACGCCGGCCGTCACGTGCGCGCCGTGGAAGCCGGTGAGCGTGAAGAAGGACGAGCCGAAGAGGTTCGTCTTGATGGTGAGCCCCTCGTGGACGAACGAGGTGAACTCGTAGGCCTGGAAGCCGAGGAAGGTCATGCCCAGGATGGCCGTGGCGGCCAGCCAGAGCTTGGAGCTGCCGATGATCCGCTCCCCCAGCGTCGTCTTGGGCAGGTGCTTGTGCACGACCGCGTTGTGCGCGAGCACCATGGCCAGCGACGACATGAGGAGGACGAAGGTCGACGCCGAGGTGACCGGGATGTTGAGGATCGCCTTGAACGTCTCGCCCGTCTGCGGGTTCGTCCACGCCTCGTGCGGGAACGGCCCCACGCGGCTCCGCCCCTTGTAGACGAGGTAGGTGGAGATGAGCGAGACGAAGAGCATGCACTCCGAGCCGATGAAGGCCCAGATGGCGATCTTGCGGTTGTCGAGGCCGGTCGTGGTGTAGTGGTGCCCGACGTGCGGGTCGTTCACGTGACCGGAAGCGGCGAGACTGGCCATGAAGAGCGGAGGTGGATGGGAGAGCCGGGAGATGGAAGGGCGGGCCTCAGTGCTCGTCCTCGAGCGGCGTGGTCAGCCAGGCATAGAGGCCGAAGACCATGATCAGCGCGCCGGTGATGTTGATCGAGACGGCGAGCGTCTTGCTCTCGCGGTGCATGAAGAGCATGCCGGCGAACATCACGAGCAGGCCGAAGGCGACGATGAGCGGCTTGATCGTCGGGTTGGGCATCGCGATGCCCAGCTCCTCGGCCGTCGCGTAGCCCGTCTCCACGTGGGGCGGCGCCTCCTCGGGCTCCCGCGTCAGGTGCGTCGCGGAGAACTCCACGTTCACGCCGGTGTCCTTGCCGGCCACGGCGACCTCGTTGGCCTTGTCGCCGGCCACCGTGTGGGGCACGTCGCGCGTCAGCTGCGGGCTCTTCAGGTCCCACATCGGGTAGCGCGAGGTGATCGTCGGGATGCGGGCGAAGTTGTACTCCGGCGGCGGCGACGGGATCGACCACTCGATCGTCGGCGCGCCCCACGGGTCGTTGCCGGCCACGGGGCCGGAGCGCAGGCTCTTGAAGAAGTTCCAGATGAAGACCGCCGTCGCGATGACGAGCAGGAAGGCGCCGAGCGACGAGATCAGGTTGAACGTGTCCCACCCCTGCCCCGCGTCGTACCGGTAGATGCGGCGCGGCATCCCGAGCATCCCGGAGAAGTGCATCGGGAAGAAGGTGAGGTTCATGGCGATGAACGTCAGCCAGAAGTGCCACTTGCCGAGCGTCTCGTTCATCAGCCGGCCGAACATCTTCGGGAAGTAGTAGTAGATCCCGCCGAAGATGGCCATGATCGAGCCGCCGAACAGCACGTAGTGGAAGTGCGCGACGATGAAGTAGGTGTCCGTCTGCTGCAGGTCGGCCGGCGGCGAGGAGTGCATCACGCCCGAGATGCCGCCGATGGTGAACAGCGACACCAGGCCGATGGCGAAGAGCATCGGCGTCGTGAAGCGCAGCGAGCCGCCCCAGAGGGTGGAGACCCAGTTGAAGATCTTCACGCCCGTCGGGATGGCGATCAGCATCGTCGTCAGGCTGAACACCGAGTCGGCCACCGGGCCCATGCCGACGGCGAACATGTGGTGCGCCCACACGCCGAAGCCGAGGAAGCCGATGAGGATCCCCGAGTACACCATCACCGGGTAGCCGAAGAGCGGCTTGCGGGCGAAGGTGGGGAGGATCTCCGACACCAGGCCGAAGGCCGGCAGGATGAGGATGTAGACCTCGGGATGGCCGAACACCCAGAACAGGTGCTGCCAGAGCAGCGGGTCACCGCCCGACGCCACCTCGTAGAAGGTGGTGCCGAAGAAGCGGTCGAACTGCAGGAAGACGAGGGCGATCGTGATCGCCGGGAAGGCGAGGACGATCAGGAACTGCGTCACGAACGCCATCCACGTGAACACCGGCATGCGCATCAGGTTCATCCCCGGCGCGCGCATGTTGATGATCGTCGTGATGAAGTTGAACCCGGCGGCCAGCGACGAGACGCCGAGGATCTGCAGGCCCAGCACCCAGAAGTCGATGTTGACGCCCGGGGAGTACGTCGGCGTGGTGAGCGGCGCGTAGCCGAACCAGCCGCCGTCGGGCGCGGCCGCGAAGAAGATCGGCAGCGTGATGAAGATCCCGCCCAGCAGGTAGACCCAGTAGCTGAAGGCGTTCAGCCGCGGGAAGGCGACGTCGCGCGCGCCGATCTGCAGCGGGATGAGGAAGTTGAAGAAGACGGCGGACAGCGGCATGATCGCGAGGAAGATCATCGTCGTGCCGTGCATCGTGAACAGCTGGTTGTACAGCTGGGCGTCCACGATCTGTCCGTTCGGCCCCATGAGCTGGGCGCGGATGACCACCGCCTCCAGCCCGCCGAAGAGGAAGAAGAAGAGCGCGGTGAACAGGTACAGCTTGCCGATCCGCTTGTGATCGACGGTCGTCAGCCAGCTCCACAGCCCCGTCGGCTCGGCCGGCCGGGTGGCGGCATAGACGGGGGCGGCGGCAGTCGTTGCCATGAGAGTCTCCGGTTCCTGAATGGCGTGGCGGCTACTTGAGCGCCATGAGGTAGGCGACGATGTCGGCGATCTCCTGGTCGGTCAGCCCGCCCGCGGTGACGGGTGCACCGGTGACCGGATCGACGAGCCCCTTGCCGAGCGTCGGCATCCCCACGCCCGGCTTCATCACCCGCGCGTTCTTGATCCAGCGCGCGAGGTGGCGGGCGTCGTTCGGATACATGCTGGCCGCCAGCACGTTGCGGCTGCCGAAGTGCGTCAGGTTGGGGCCGAGCACCCCCATCGAGATGGGGTGGCCCTTGATCATGTGGCAGCCCACGCAGGCGCTGCGCGAGTAGACCTCGGCGCCGCGAGCGACGTCGCCCGAGGCGAGCAGCCGGTCGTCGAAGGCCACGCCGGCGGGGAGCGGCGTGTCCGGCACCGCCCAGTCGGGCAGCTCGGCCGGCGGCACGGTGCCCGTCTGCGCGCTCGCCAGCGTGGCCGGCGTCGGCGCGGCGGCCGCCGCGGCGCTGTCACCCGGCGCCGCGCGGTCACCCGGCGCGGCCGGCGCGGCGGGCGCCGGCACCGGCGCGCCGCCGGGCATGCGCGCCGCCACCACGGCGGGGCTCAGCTGGTGCTGCACCCAGCGCTCGAACTCGGCCGGCTCCAGCGTGTAGGCGCGGAAGTGCATGTTCGCGTGCGACGCGCCGCAGTACTCCACGCAGAAGCCGTTGAACACCGTCCCGTCGAGCGTCGAGTCCGGCGTGAACCAGAGGTAGTTCGTGTGGTTGGCGATCAGGTCGCGCTTGCCGCCCAGCTGCGGGATCCAGAAGCTGTGCAGCACGTCGTTCGTGCGCAGCGCGAAGTTGACCGTCCGCCCCTTCGGGACGTACAGCTCGTTGGCGGTGACCAGCGTGTCCACCCGCCCGTTGGCGCCGGTGGAGGTGTACTCGGGATAGCGGAACTCCCACCACCACTGGTGGCCGATGACCTCCACCTGGAGCGCGTTCGGCACCGCCTTCGCCTGCGTCTTGAAGATCGTCCGCACCGTCGGCACGGCGATGAAGACCAGGATCAGCGCGGGGATCGCCGTCCACAGGATCTCCAGCGTGGTGTTGCCGTGCACGTGCTTCGGCTCGGCCGCCCCCTCGCGCCGGCGGAACTTGATCACCGTCCAGATCAGCAGCCCCTCGACGAGGACGAAGACGAGCGTCCCCCAGAAGAGCAGCTTGTCCCACAGGGCGTCGATGGCGGTGTTGAACTCGGTGAGGTGCGTGAACGTCGAGTTCGGGTATTGCTCGGAACACGCGGCGAGCGCCAGCACGAGCACGGCGGCAGCAGCGGCCGTGGCGAACTGGCGCGGGCGGTGGGTCGAATTCATCCCTGATCCTGGTGAACGACGTCGGCGGCGCGGAGCGCCGCGGTCCAGGCCCGGCCGCACCGAGGGCGGCCGGGCACGCCGGGCGCACGGGCGCCCTCTCCGGAACAGCAGCGTAAACGTACCGGCAGCCTGCGCCTTATACAAGCGCGCCGCGTGTCGCCACACGCACACGCCGCGCGCGCCTTTCCGTCGTTCGTGCTCGGGATTCGCCGCGCACGCGCGGCGCGTACGCGGCGTACGCGCCGCGCGCACCGCACCACACGCGCCATCGCACACTCCGTTCGCGCGCTCCACCATGCGCTCCACTCCGGGCTCCGCCGCGCGCGGCGCCGTGCGCGCCAGGCACGCCGGAGCGCCTTGCATGTCGCATTCCCCCGACCCCGCCACCGCCGGGCTGCACGGCGGCGGTGACTCCCCGCGCGGCGGAATCGTCCTCGCGGTAGCGCGCCCGGCCTGGCGCCGTCGCCTCCCCTGCCCGCCCGCCTTGCCCATGCTCGGAACACCCGGTCCGGCCGTCACGCACGGCCGCCCGCTCGCCCGCGGCACGCCCGTGCCCCCGCGCCCCCGTCGCGCCGCCGTCCTCCGTGCCCTCCTGGCCACCAGCGGCCTGGCCCTCGCCGCCTGCGCCGGCGCCGATGCGCGCCCGGCGGACGGCGGCGACCGGGCCGGCCCCGGCGCCGGGACCGCCGCCCGCGGCGATTCGGTCGCCATCGGCGTGGCCCTCAATCCGCAGCGCCCCGGGATGACGAGCATCCTCCAGGGCGTCGAGCTCGCCGTGGCCCAGCTCAATGCGCAGCGGGGCGATCGCCCCCCCTTCACCATGCGGCACCCTCCGCAGGCGATGACGAGCGCCGTGCAGGTCGCCGCGCTGCTGCGCGACGACCCGCAGGTCGTCGGCGTCGTGGGGCACCCGGAGAGCGGCACGACGCAGGAAGCCCTCCCCCTCTACGAGGACGTCGGGAACGGCGGCCGCCGCGCCGTCGCCCTGGTCACGCCGACGGCGACCAGTCCGGCGCTCAGCGGCCGCTCGCCCTGGCTCTTCCGCATCTGCCCCACCGACGAGGCGGCGAGCCTGGCCGTGGCGCGCTTCGTCCTCGACTCGCTCCACGCCCGGCACGCCGCCATCATCTACCGCAACGACTCCTACGGGCGCGACTGGACGCGCACCTTCGTCGCGGCCTATCGGGCCGGCGGCGGCGCCGTGGTGCAGCGCGACCCGTACCTGAGCGGGGCCACCGAGTGGGCCGCCTACGCCGCCTACATGGCGCAGGCCGGCGCCGAGGTCCTCCTCTTCCCCGGCAGCGTGGAGGACGCCGAGGAGGCGATCCGCGCCGTCCGCGCCACCGGCCACACGATCCCCTTCATCGGGGGCGACGCGGCCTCGGGGCTGGAAGAGCACGCCGGGGAGTTCGCCGGGGCCCGCTACACCGCCTTCTTCGACGCGCGGCAGGCGCGCACCCCGCAGGCGCGTGCCTTCGTCGCCGCCTTCGAGCAGCGCTTCGGCCACACGCCCGACCAGCGAGCCGCGCTGGCCTACGACGCGGCGATGCTGATCGGCCGCGCCGCGCTGGACGTCGGGGCGGACCGCCGGCGCGTGCGCGACGCCCTGGCGGCGATCGACGCCACCCGCCCGGTGGAGGGCGCGGCCGGCCGCATCGCCTTCGACGAGAACCACGACGCCATCGGCAAGACGGTGGTGGTCGCCACGGTGGGGGCCCGATGACCGCACCGAGCCTCGCCGCGGTGCCCGAGGCGCCGGCCGCCGGCCGCGTCCCCGCCGCGCTGGCGTGGCTGCGCCGCGCACTGCGCCTGCGCACCATCCACGCCCGCCTCGTCGTCGGCTTCACCAGCTGCCTCCTCCTGCTCGGCGCCTCCGGGGTGACGGCGTACGTGCTGCTGCTGCGCACCAACGCGCACAGCCGCGAGGCCGTCACCCTGCTGCGCGACGAGTACGACGTGGTGCAGCGCACGGTGACGACGATCCTGCGCGAGATCGTGGCCGGCACGCGCCTGCTCAACACCAACACCGAGGACGACCAGGCGCGCTACGCCGAGTTGATGGACGCGGCGGACGCGCTGCGCCGCGAGGCGATCACGCTGCCGATCCTCTCGCCCGAGGAGCGCCGCGAGCTCGAGAGGATCGGCGAGATGCAGAGCCGCCTGGAGGTCGGGCTGGCCGTCTCGCGCGCCTACGCCGCCACCGGCCGGGCCGCCGACGCGACGCGCGTGCTGCAGCGGACGGCGACGGACGTGGAGGGGATCGAGCGCGCTCTCGAGCGGCTGCGGGCCACCGCCGCCACCCGGGCGGCGGAGCGCGAGGCGCAGATGGCGGCCGAGCTGGATCTGGGCGAGCTGCTGCTGCTCTCCTTCCTCGTGCTCGCGCTCCCGGTGGCCGGCTTCTTCGGCATCACGACCTCGCGCGCCGTGACGCGGCCGCTGGAGCGCTTCGGCGGCGAGATGACGCTCATCGGCGCCGGCGACCTGCGCGTGCCGGAGCGCGACCGCGGCTGGTACGGCGGCTCCGCGGAGTACCATCGGCTCGCCGCCGCGCTGGACGAGGCGCGCGATCGGCTGCGCGAGCTGCTCGGCGAGGTGCAGCGCGAGGCCGACCACGTGAGCGCCGCCTCGGCCGAGCTCGCGGCCTCGGCCGGCGGCGCCGCCGACAGCACGCAGCACGTGACGAGCGCCGTCACCGAGATGGCCGAGGGCGCCGCCGCGCAGCTCGACGCGCTGACGCAGGCCAGCGACGCCGTGCGCCAGCTGGCCGAGGACGGCGCGGCCATCGGCGAGGCGGCGCAGGAGAGCGAGCGCGCGGGGCAGGACATCCACGCCACCGCGGCCACGACGCGCGAGGGGATCGGCCGCGCCGTGACGACGCTGCTCGCCGCGCGCGAGACGGCCGACGCCTCGGCACGCGAGATCGGCGCCCTGCGCGAGGCCACCGCGTCGATCGACCGCTTCGTCGCGGTGATCGCCGAGATCGCGTCGCAGACCAACCTGCTCGCCCTCAACGCGGCCATCGAGGCGGCGCGCGCCGGCGCGGCCGGGCGCGGCTTCGCCGTCGTCGCCGAGGAGGTGCGCCGGCTGGCCGACCAGAGCGCCGACGCGGCGGACGAGGTGGCCGCCTCGGTGCGCGCCATCACCGCCCGCGTGGCCAGTGCCACGGCGGCGGCCGAGACGGGCGCCGCCCGCCTGCAGGACGTGCAGGCGGTGGCCGGCGGCGCCTCCACGGCGCTGCAGGAGATCGAGCTCGCCGTGGGACGCGTGCAGAGCGCGTCACGCCGCGTCGCCGCCGCGGTGGACGCCAGCCGTCGCCAGATCCACACGGTGGAGGAGGCGATCGTCACCGCGCGCGACGCCGCCCAGAACCACGCCGCCTCCGCCGAGGAGGTGGCCGCCTCCACGCAGGAGACGTCGGCCTCCGCCGAGGAGGTCTCGGCCACCGCCGAGCTGCTGCGCACGGCGGCGGGGCGGATTCGAGGGTTGGTGGGGGGGTTCAGGGTGTAGGGGCAGGACTGCAGGGAAGAGGGAAGAGGGAAGAGGGACCGCCGGGCGATGTTTCGATGGTGGTCGGCCAGGCGGTCGGGGCGATCGTGGTAGTCGGGGGGGGGCCCCGCGCCGCGACCCGTACCCCGCGCCCTCTTCCCTCTTCCCTCTTCCCTCTTCCCTCTTCCCGCTCCTATCCCTCCCGCTCCTCGATCACCACGCCCCGCTTCTTCAGCTCCGCCACGTACCGCTCGCCCGGCAAGCACTCGTCGGGCGTGTGGACGCCGGGGGGGATCTCGCCGCGAGCCTGGAGCTGGCCGGTGATCGAGAGGGAGTAGCCCGTGGTGCGCATCATCGCGCTGATGCCGTGCGCCTCGTCGGCCCGGTCCACGAGCTGCCAGGTGTAGCGCTTCGGCGCGCCGTCCCTGGTCCCCTCCACCTCCACGCGGAGGGCGACGAGATCGGGGGAGTCGGGCTTGCGCAGCCGCGGCCCCATCGTCGCCACGGCCACGTCGCGCGGCACCACCTTCGTCCCCTTCACGTCCACCAGATCGAGCTCGAGGAGCCCCAGCTCGCGGATGGCTTCCATGATGTGCGCGTGGCCGGGGTAGCGCAGCGTCTTGTACTCCATCGTCGGGATCTTCCCCTCGTAGCGCTGCGCCATCGTGGAGAGCCCGCCGGCGGTGTGGAAGGCCTCGAGCGTCCCCACCGGCGCCGGGAACTCGACCGGCTCGCGCTCGGAGAGCGCCGTCACCTGCGTCAGCTTGCCGTCGCGCAGCACCCACGAGCGGGTGGTGTAGTAGTCGAGCACCCCCTCAAGCGAGTAGACGATCTGGTACTGCAGCGGCCCCTCG
>DASTRO010000045.1:0-10272 GCA_035761165.1 Gemmatimonadaceae bacterium
CCGGCGCGCCCGACGCGCCCGACGCGCCCGACGCGCCCGACGGACCGGCGGCCGCGGATCACGCGGATCGTTCGGATCGATCGCGGGGCGGGGACGGCGCCGTGCACGGAGACAGGAGCGGCGGGCGCACGCGGAGGCGCGAAGACGCGGAGGCGCGAAGACGCGGAGGGGGCGAGGGCAGGGCCCGCGCCATCCTGTCATCCCGCAGGAGCCCCGCCACAGGCGGGGCGAGTGTCGGGATCTGCTGTCCGGACCGCGGGGCTGGCCACCAGCACGTGAGAGGAGATCCCGAGACTCGCTCGCTGCCGCTCGCTCCTGCGGGATGACAGGATCGGTCGGTGGTAGCTGGCTGCCCCACTCGCCGGCGGCGGGGACGCGGCTCCGGCGGGATGACAGGGCCGTGGTGGTCGTGAGGGTGGGCCAGGCGCGGGGGTGGGCCGGGCGCGAGGGGCCTGCCCCCGACACACCCCACCCCCTCTGCCGTGCTGGCGCGCGGAGGGGGGATCCGCCCGAGATCGATCCGGGTCGCGCCGAAGGCGCGCTGCGTGATCCGCGGCAGGCACTTCCGCCGTCCCGCCGTCCCGCCGTCCCGCCGTCCCGCCGGCGCGCCGCGCGATCCGCGCCCGCGTTCACGCCCCCGCGCGCCGGAACGACTCGAGACTCGTCTCCCGGGCCCGGTCGAGGAAGATCGCGAGCAGCGAGAGCGCCTCGTCCAGGGCGGCGTCGCTCGAGGCGAGGCGGCGCACGGCGAGCGCCACCTCGTCGCCCAGCAGCTCGAAGTCGCGCAGCAGCTCGGCCTCCGTGAAGCCGAGCTGCCGGCGCAGGCGGCCGTGCCGGTCGGCGATGACGCGCTGGATCTCGCTGCCGTCGCGCATCAGCTGTGACGGCGCGCCGCCCGAGGCCTCGATGATCGACAGCGATTCGGCGATGTCGGAGATGAAGGTCGTCAGGTGGTCGCGCAGCAGGATCTCCGGCAGCCGGCGCGCCGTCGGCAGGGCCGGGTCGGCGCGCAGCCGGCGCACGTAGGACGCCACGATCTCGTCCACGGCGTGCAGCAGGGCCACCCCTACCGGCAGCAGCCCGTGCGCGTGGCGCGCCGCGTCGCGCCGCTCGGCCATGTGGTAGTCGTCCCCGTCCCGGCCGGCCACCGCCGGCACGCCGGGGAGCCAGAGGGTGAAGGCGGAGCCGCGTCCGGGCTGGCTCTCCACCGTCAGGTCGCCGCCCATCAGCCGCGCCAGCCGGCGGCTGATGGCCAGGCCGAGCCCCGAGCCCTCGCGCGTGCGCGTGTGACCGCTCTCCACCTGCACGAACGGCTCGAAGATCGCCCGGAGCTGCGCCGGCGGGATGCCGATCCCCGTGTCCTCCACGCGCACCGCGCAGAGGCAGTCGGTGCCCACCGGCAGCTTCGTGGTCGGCGGCGCACGGTCGGCCAGCTCGCAGGTCACCATCACGCGCCCGCCCGGCTCGGTGAAGCGCACGGCGTTGGAGAGCAGGTTGACGAGGATCTGCTCCACGCGCTGCGGATCGCCCATGTAGAGCGTGCCGGGCACGTCGGTGCAGAAGTTGGAGAGGAGGATGCCGCGCGCCTCCGCCTGCGGCTGCACGAGCGCCAGCGCGCCGGCCACCGAGGCCGCCACGTCCGCCCGCTCGCGCCCCACCGTCAGCCGTCCCGCCTCCACCTTGGCCAGGTCGAGCACGTCGTTGACGAGGGTGAGCAGGTGACGGCTGCTGGCGCGCACGCGCCCGAGCTGCGCGCGCTGCTTCTCGGTGAGCGGGCCGGAGAGCCCGAGCTCGAGCAGCTCGGTGTAGCCCATGATGGCGTTGATGGGCGTGCGGATCTCGTGGCTCATCGTCGCCAGGAAGGCCGACTTGGCCTGGTTGGCCGCCTCCGCCGCGCCCCGCGCCTGCCGCTCCGCCTGGTGCAGCCGCTCGTTCTCGATGGCGATCGCGGCGCGCGCCGCGACGGCCTCGAAGAGCGCGCACTCCGTCTGCCCGAACGGAGCGCGGCCGGCGGACGCCACCGCCACCAGCACCCCGGCCACCTGCCCGCCGACGACGAGCGGCGCGACGACGGCCGAGCGAGGCGCGAGGGCCTCGTAGTGCGCGGTGAGCTCGGCATCGCCGGTGAGCATGGCCACCACCTCGCTCGACGCGTTCACGGGCGCGTCCCGGGTGCCCGACGCGCTGGTCTGGCTGCCCGCCGTCTCACCGACGAGCACCGCGCGTCGCTCCCGGGCGGCGCGAGCGGCGGCCGCGCCGGCGAGCAGCGACTCGCGCACCATGTCGCGCGACAGCGCGTCGAGCGCGCCGGCTGCCCCCGGCACCGCGTGCGCCATCGCCACCTCGCGCCAGCGCCCCTCGCCGTCCCGCACGCGCACCGACAGGTAGTCCGCCATCTTCGGCACGAGCAGCTCGGCGACGCGGCCGAGCGAGGTCTCGTGGTCGAGCGTGGCGGCGAGCAGCTGGCCGCTCTCGGCGAGCAGCGCGTGCGAGGTCGCCAGCCGCTCGGCCGCCTCGCGCGCGGAGAGCGCTGCGGCCACGGCGTGGCTGCGATCCCGGGCGGCGCGCACGCGCGCCGTGGTGTCGCGCACCAGCACGAGAACGGCGACCGGGACGCCGGCGGCGTCGCGCACCGGCAGGTAGCTCACGGCGGCGTCCCGCCGCTCGCCCGGCCGACCGGGCAGCTCGCCGTGCATCCGGCGGTCGAGCAGCGGCACGCCCGACGCCAGCACGCGACGCACGTTCGCCGAGACGTCGGCGGCACGTTTGCCCAACACGTCGGCCATGCCGCACCCCGCGAGCTCGTCGACGCGGCGGCCGGTGATGTCGGCGAACGGCTCGTTCACGCGCACGAAGCACAGCTGCCGGTCCACCAGCGCCACGCCCAGCGGCAGCGCGGCGAGCAGCTGGTCGAGCAGCGCCGCCGCGCCCACGACCGATGCGGGGGACTCGACCGGCTGCGACGCCGGCGCCGACCCGGCCGGTTCCGGCAGCGGATCCGGATCCCGGGTCGGCTCGCGGGCGGCGGTCATGTCGAGCAGGTCGTCCACCCACCGGCGCTGCCCGCCCGGCGCGGACCCGGCCCGCGGGGGCTCCGGCGCGCCGCGGGCACCGGCCGGGTCGGCGCCGTGGCCGGGGAGGGACCGGCGCGCCGAGCGGGCGCCGCGCCCGCCCTCGCGGGTCCGTGCCGCGCCACCCCGGCCGGACGCCGGCTGGCCGGCGTCCACGCCGGCGGCAGCCAGTTCGGCGGGTGCCGCCGGCTGGTCCTCCGCCCGTCCCGCGGTGGGCTCGGCGTCCCCGTGATTGGCGTCGCGCTCTCCTCGCATGGTCACCCCCGCCGCAGCGCGACCCGCGGATCGCTTCCGACGGATCTGCCACGTCAGAGGCAAGAACGTCGCCGCCGTGGCGAGCTCCATCACATTCCATTCGTGACCGGGCGCACGAAAAAGGCCGCGCTGCGACGATCCCGCCGATCGACGAGGCCGCCACCGGCGGCGATGGGAACGTCGGCGCGGCGGGTGGCGGGCGCCGATCGCGCCCCCGTTCCGAACCCGTTATCTTTCATCAGGTTCGCCACCGGCCGGACGGTCGCGTCGGCCTCCGGGCCGCCGAGGAAAGTCCGGGCTCCATGGACAGGCTGCCAGGTAATGCCTGGGCGCATCCTTCGGGGTGCGACGGACAGTGCAACAGAGAGCAGACCGCCGATGGCCCCCGCCCCGCGGGGGCACAGGCAAGGGTGAAACGGTGGGGTAAGAGCCCACCGCGCGCCCGGTAACGGGCGTGGCACGGTAAACCCCAGCTGGAGCAAGGCCAAATAGGCGGCGAGAGGCAGTCCTCCTCGACCAAGACGCCGCGGGTTGGCTGCTGGAGGGCGCGGGCGACCGCGCTCCGAGAGAAATGACCGTCCGGACGGCTCCGGCCGTCCGACAGGACCCGGCTTACAGGCCGGTGGCATCCTCCCAGGGAACAGCCCTTTGCGCCCACGCGCGAAGGGCTGTTTCTTGCTCCCCATGCCCGCGATGCGCCCGCGCTCCCCCCTCCGGCCACGGCTCGCGACCATACCCTCGCCTGCCGCCTCGTGGCGCGCCGTCGCGGCGATCGGGCTGGCGGCGATCGCCGCCGCCTGCGGCCCGCGCGTCGAGCCGCGCACCACGCCCGTCCCGCCGGCGCGGCCGGCGCCGCCGCCGGAGCCGGTGATCCCCGAGACGGCGCCCACCTTCCGCTACGCGGCGGGGGAGTCGGCCTACCTGCTGGAGACGCGGGCGGTGATCGAGGTGGCCGGCGACACGACGGCCGGCCAGGACACCCTGACCCGGACGCTGCGCGTGCGCTACGAGCTCGATGGCGACGGCCTGGCGCGCCAGCTCACCGGCGTCATCGACTCGCTGGCGGTGACGAGCGGCGGCCGCGTGCCGGCCCCCGCCGACTCCGCCCGCCTCCCGGTGCGCTTCGAGGGGGTGCTGCAGGACGGCCGCGTGACGCTCGCGCCGATCCCGGTGCTCCCGCCGCCCACGCCGATGGCCCCGACGCCCACCGAGCCGGTGCCGCCGGGCGAGTGCTCCCCGGAGGCCACGCTCGTCGGCGCGGCGCGCGCGCTCTTCCCCAGCTTCCCCCTCCCACTCGGCGAGGGCGCGCGGTGGAGCGACACCGTCGTCACCACCACCTGCCGCGCCGGGGTGCGCCTGACGACGACCACGGTCCACCACTACACGGTGGACGGCGCCACCACCTATGCCGGCCGCCCCTCGCGTCGCGTCGACGTGGTCAGCGACATCACCGTGAGCGGCGAGGGACGCCAGGGGCGCGAGCACGTGACGACGAGCGGCTCCGGCACCGAGCGCGGCGTGCTCCACGTGGACCCGGCCGCCGGCCGCATCCTCTACGGCACGAGCGAGACGACGCTCGACCTCACCTTCCGCGCCGGGAGCCTGGTCCAGCGCGTGACCCAGCGGAGCCGCGAGGACATCCGCCTCGCCACCCCCTGAGAGGTGGGCGCGGGGACCGAATGGCGGAACGGCGGCCGCGGATCACGCGGAGACGGCCGCGGATCGCTCCGTGGTACGCCGGGGCTCCGGTGGCCGTGGGCGGGCAGCAACGCTCATGGGGGACGCGGATGCTGCGGAGGATCCGGATGCGTCGGATCGCTCCCCGGGGCGTCCACGGCGCCGTGCGCCAGGGCTGGGATGGAATGGGGTGGGCTCCTCAGCTCGTACATCTCCGTGCGCCGGGGCTGGGATGTTTGGGGGTGGGCGCCTCGGCCCGTACCGCGCCGTGCGCCGGACCGGGCGAGCGGAGGGATGAGTGCAGCGGAGCCCACCCTCATTTAGTTCCGGTCCCGGCGCGAGGAGGCGTGGAATGGGGAGCACCCCACCCCCCGATCAGTTCCGGTCCCGGCGCAAGGAGCCGTGGAATGGAGCGGAGCGATCCGAAGGATCCGTGCTCGTCCGCAGCATCCGCTCCCCTCATGAGCGTTGATGCCCGCCCCGGCGCGCGGAGCCCCGGCGTACCACGGAGCCGAGCGGTGGCAGCTTCCGCGTGACCCGCGGCGAGCGGTGCCCACCGTTGCCGCTCCGACCCCGAGACGAGGCCTCATGACGACGTACACGCATCTCACCGTGACGGACCGCGACGCGGTGCGCACGATCGTGCTGAATCGCCCGGAGCGGCTGAACGCGATCAACCCGCGGCTGGCCGACGAGCTGCCGGCGGCGCTCGGCGAGGCGGCGGCGGAGGATGCCGTGCGCGTCGTCGTCGTCACCGGGGCGGGGCGTGGCTTCTGCGCGGGGCTCGACCTGCAGGAGCCGGCGCTGCTCGACCAGTCGCGCCGCGTCGGCCGGCTCGACGACCTGGGGTGGGTGGGGCGGTGGGTGCTGGCGGCGGCGGCGTGCGAGAAGCCGGTGATCGCGGCGGTGAACGGCCCGGCGGCCGGCGCCGGCTTCGGCCTCGCCCTCGCCGCCGACCTGCGCCTCGTCTCCAGCGCGGCCACCCTGACGACGGGCTACGTGCGCATCGGCCTCTCGCCGGACGCCGGCGTCAGCTACCACCTGCCGCGCCTCATCGGCCTCGGCCCGGCCACCGACCTCCTGCTCACCGGTCGCGACGTCGCCGCCGAGGAGGCGTTGCGGCTCGGGCTGGCCAGCGCCGTGCTCCCGGCCGAGCGCTTCGCCGAGGAGGTGGCCGCGCACGCGGCGCGTCTCGCGGCCGGTCCGCCGGTGGCGCTCGCCCTCACCAAGCGCCTCCTCCGGCAGAGCCTCGACACCGCGCTCGTCGCGCAGCTGCGCGACGAGCTGACGCACGTCCGGACCAGCTTCGCCACCGCCGACGCCCGGGAGGCGATCGCCGCCTTCGCCGAGCGTCGGCGGCCGCAGTTCCGGGGCGAGTAGCGCCGCAGCGCGGCCGCGCCGCGACACGTCAGCGGCGGCCCGCGCGCGTCGTGGCGAATCGTCGCGTCGCGCATCGCTTTCGCGGCGACGGGCTGACGCCGCGCGGGCGTGCGCGCCACCGCTGCCGCGTCCGGCGTGACCGGGCGCTGACCGGCGCGCCTAGCGTGGGCACCGTCGCGGCCCGGCACGTCGCCGGCCGCGCTCCGCCCGTCGCGCGCCGCCATGTTAGGCCCGGCGCGCCGGCGCGGGCGGCGGCTCGTGCGGCCGTTCCGCACGACAGCCCGACCGGAGGTCGCCCATGCCCCGTCCCGTCCGGCCCGCGCCCACGCCCGCGCCGGTGACCACCATGCTCACGCCCGCCGAGCGGCTGCGCGTCGACGCGGCCGGCGCGGGGCTCTACCGCACGCTCCACCGCGACTCGGTGGACGACGTGCTGCGCGACCTGCGCGCGCGGCGCGCCGCGGCGGTGCTCGTCTCGGTGGCGCGCTGCGTCTCCCCCGTGGCCGCGCTCGACACGACGCGCGTCGCCATGGTCGTGCGCGAGTTTCCCCGCGTCCCCGCCGTCGCCCTCCTCTCGCCGCCGGAGGGCGTGGTCGCCGCCGGGCCGGCGGGGCAGGCGGCGCTGGCCAGCGCGATGCTCTCGCTCGGCCGCTGCGGCGTGGAGCGGCTGGTGGACGTGCGCCAGCCCGACGGCTGGCGCGAGCTGCGCGAGCTGCTCGGCGGGGAGGGGGACGCCTTCGAGCGGTACGCGCTGGAGGTCGTGGTGCGCGATCTCGCCGGCGCCCCGCCCGACTGCCAGCGCTTCTTCCAGCTCCTCTTCCGCGCCACGCCGGGGCTCTGCACCGTGCGCGCCCTGGCCGGCCAGCTCGGCGTCGTGCCGAGCACCCTCATGAGCCGCTTCTTCCGCGCGCACCTGCCGGCGCCCAAGCGCTACCTCGCCATGGCGCGCCTGGTGCGTGCGGCGCGGCTCTTCGAGAACCCCGGGCTCAGCGTCGCCGCGGTGGCCAACACGCTCGAGTACAGCTCGCCGCAGAGCTTCGGCCGCCACGTCCGAAGCCTGCTGCGGCTCACGGCGGTGCAGTTCCGCGAGCGCTACGACGGCGAGGGGATGCTGCAGCGCTTCCGCGAGGAGCTGGTGCTCCCCTTCCTGCCGGCGCTGCGCGCCTTCGCGCCGCTCGCCGTGCCGCCGGGCTGGTTAGGCACCGAGGGACGGCGGCGGGTGTTGCAGTGACGGGGGACCAGGGATCGGGGACCAGGGACCGGGAACGACCTCGGGATGCTCCCGCTCCCTCTTCCCTCTTCCCTCTTCCCTCTTCCCTGCTTCCTGGTCCCTCGTCCCTGGTCCCTCGTCCCTGGTCCCTGTCCCTCGACTCTCTTGCCCTCGGCGCCCTGTGCCGCCATTGTCCCGGACGGCCGCGCCCTGGCGCCACCTGGCGCGTGCGCCGCGCGGCGCTCCTCTGCCTGCCATGCCCGTGACTTCCGTGACCACCCTTCTCGCCGACTACCTCGCCGACTACTTCGCTCGTGAGGCCGCCGAGCTCGGCGCCCACTGGCAGACGCGCGCCCGTGCCGCCGTCCCGCGCCCGCCCGACCAGCCGCCGATCGCCGACGCCGCCCTGGCCGAGCGCATCGTCGCCGCCGTCGGCGCCGCGCTGCGCGACGACGGCCGCTGGCAGGACGACATCATGCGCGCCGGCTGGGAGCTCGGCACCGCCGCCCAGGCCGTGCAGTACGCGCAGGACGCGCTGCTCACCGAGCTGGAGCTCCTGACCGCCATCCTGCTCTATGCGGCCGAGCGCCACACCGACGCGCTGGACACGCCGCGCGCCGTCGCGACGACGCCGCCGACCGAGACCTTCGCCGCCATCCGCCGCATGCACGAGGCGGCGTCGCTCCTCACCCTGGCGGCGACGCGCGGCCACGCGCACCACCAGGAGGAGACGCTGCGCTCGCACCTGCGCTCGCTGCGGCACGACCTGCGCAACCCGATCGGCACGATCCAGAGCGCGGCCGCGCTGATGCAGGACGAGACGCTGCCGGCCGAGCAGCGCGCCAACCCGCGCTACGCGCAGATGGTGGTGCGCAACGCGCAGTCGCTGCAGGAGCTCATCACGCGCGGCCTGGGCGACGAGGGCACCGCGCCGCCGTCGCACCTGACGCAGCGCGTGTCGCTGCGCGACCTGGCCGCCACCGTGCGACGCGCCGTGCGTGCCGAGGCCGAGCGCGCCGAGTGCCGCGTCGAGATCGACGACGGGCTGCCGGAGGTGCGGGCCGCCGTCGGTGGCCTGGAGCTGACGCTCCGCTCGTTGCTCGCGGCGACGATCGCCGCGCTGCCGCAGGGCTCCACCGTGCACATCGCCGCCGCGCCCACGCAGCCGGGGCGCACGCGCGTGGCGGTGCTCACCCAGCCCCCCCTACGCGACGCGGCGCGCGTCGCCGCCGCGGCCGGGGCGATCGCCGAGAGCACCGGGAGCGAGGTGGGCGCGGAGGACGGCTGGGTGTGGGCGGAGATCGCCGTGGCGGAGGAGGAGGGCGGGAAGTAGGGCTCCGGTGTGGTGCCGGGCGTCGTCTCCCGACGGCGGGCCACTCGGTGGCGACTGCCAGGCGTCCGGCGTCCGGCGTCTAGGAGCGTACAGCGGTGAGCGTACGGTAGAAGCGCTGCGCCTCGACGCTCCACGCTCGACGCCCCTGTACGCCGGACGCCACACGCTCCTCGGCGTCGCGGATGCGCCGTCCCAACCGCCTCACGCCTCCGTCGCGCCGGGATCTCCGCTCGTCCGCTCCATCGCCGCCACGATCTCCGCCGCCCGCGTCAACGCGATCACCGGTAGCCCCGCCGCCTCGATCGCCTCGCGCCCCCCCTCCTCGCGGTCGACCACGGCGAGGACGCCGGCCACGGTGCCGCCGGCGGCGCGCACCGCGTCCACGGCGCGCAGCGCCGAGCCGCCGGTGGTGATGACGTCCTCGACGACGGCCACGCGGTCCCCCTCGCGGAAGGGGCCCTCGATCAACCGGCCGGTGCCGTGCGCCTTCGCCTCCTTGCGCACCGTGAAGGCGCGCACCGGGCGGCCGGCCAGCGCGCTGGCGTAGCTCACCGCGTAGCTCACCGGGTCGGCGCCGAGCGTCAGCCCGCCGACCGCCTCCACCGTCCAGCCGGCCGCCTCGAGCGCGGCCAGCCCGGTGGGCCCGATGAGGGCGAGCCCGTCGGGGCTCATCGTCGTCAGCCGCGCGTCGATGTAGAACGACGACTGCCGTCCCGAGCTGAGCGTGAACTGGCCCCGCCGCGCCGAGCGCGCGGCGAGGAGGGCGATGAGGCGGTGCGACGCATCGGCCGGGGGGGTGGCGAACGGGCTGGTCATGGCGGCGGAGGTTATCGGCCCCATCTCCGGGCGGCAAGAGCCACCCGTTGGTGACGCCTGCCCTTGGCCCGGCCCGGTCCACCCCCGAGATTCGGCGACTCCCCGCTCCCTGTTTCCTGCTCCCTGTTTCCCGCTTCCTGCTTCCTGCTTCCTGCTCCCGTGCGCATCCGCCCGTCCACCGTCGCCATCGCGATCGCCGTCATGCTCGTCTTCACCGGGCTCACCGTCGCCGAGACGTCGCTCGGCGAGTCCGAGGAGGCGAGCCGCGCGGCGGAGGCGCAGGAGATCGCCGCGGTCGCGCGCACCTTCGTGCTGACGCGGACGGCGGCGCTGCACACGCTCGACGGGCTGTACGTGGACGACCCGGCCCCGCCGAGTGCCGACCGCTTCGCCATGCTGACGCGGGTCGGCCGGTCGCAGCTCGCGCAGTTCGAGCGCATCTGGGCCACCGACAGCGCCGGCGTCCTGCGCTACGAGGCGCCCCTCGCCAGTCCGTCCCCCGCGCTTCCGCTGGGCGCCGACGTCGACAC